>BADC01001111.1 GCA_000333435.1 Corynebacterium-like bacterium B27
CCGCCGCCCCTTTCACCCTGCCCGTCCTGTCCGCCATGGCGTTCGCGCTCCCCACGCATCATGCTTGCGCTTTTGATTTCGATGTCCTACCGATGTCTGAATTCGAATGCAACAGGGCCGGTAGGAGTTACGTGTGACCCAATGGACTCAGGATGCGATGGCCGCGCGCCTCGTGCGCTACGCGGATCTCGTGCCCTGCCGCACCGCCTTCATCGATACCCGCACGCCGGGATCGACCGAGAAGGAGAATTTCACGATCATCGGGGCGGGCGTCTCCGAAAGCACCGACCAGTTCGTCCACATCACCGAGAAGCATGGCTTCAACATCGGTGCCGCGCGCCAGCCGTTCGGCTGCGTCA
>BADC01001110.1 GCA_000333435.1 Corynebacterium-like bacterium B27
ACCGAGGACCAGGAACGCTGGCTCACCCCGTACTTCGGGATGCTCAGTGGCGGCTCCCCCGGTGAGGCCTCCTTCGCGTGGATGGCCTACCTCACGGCGTGGGCCGGCGGGGTGCCCGAGATGCTCCGCACGCGTTCGGCGTATCGAGTGGTCCGCGGCCTTCAGACGCTGGTCGAGCTCATCGTGGCCGACTCCCGGGCCGACGTGCGACTGGACTCGCCCGTCGCCTCGGTGCTCGACGACGGCCGGACGGTGACCGTCACCACCGTCAACGGGGACGAGTTCGCCGCCGACGCGGTCGTGGTGGCGACATCCGGCAGCACGATGAAGGACATCGACTTCCGGGCGGGACTCTCCGCGGCCAAGCGGGAGACGTCCGAGGCCGGCGCTCAGACGCCGAACGCCTTCACGAAGCTGTTCGCGCTCGTCGAGGGTCCCGTGGAGGCGCTCTACGTCCAGCGCCCGGACTACACGACGCACCCGCTCATCCACGCCCGACGCGACCTCACCCGGGCCGACGGCCTCACGCAGATCATCGGCTTCAGCATCGACCCCACCATCGACCTCACCGACGAACGCGGGCTCGCGCAGGCGTTCTCGACGATGATGGACATCCCCGTGGAGCGCATCGCGCACGTCACCGCGTACGACTGGTTCGGGGACGAGTACTCCAAGGGGGGCACGGCTTTCGCGCGGCCGGGCAGGTTCGCACGGCTCGACGAGATCCTCGCGCCCGAGGGCCGCGTCGCCTTCGCGATCTCCGACTTCGTCGCGGGCGGCTTCAACACGGCCGTCGAGCGCGGTTATGCCGCGGCGGCCGAGGTGCTGCGCATCCGTGAGCTCGGCACGGATGCTCGCGACCGCGGTCGCGCGACGACGAGCCTCGGTGCCTGACCTGCCCCTTTCGAGCGATAATGGGGAG
>BADC01001109.1 GCA_000333435.1 Corynebacterium-like bacterium B27
CGCCATGGGCGTGGTCGGAGCGCAGCACCGCCTCGAGGTTCGCGAGTTCGCCGGGCGAACGGTAGGGGCGGCTGAAGACGATCTCATCGAGCACCGGGTGGGGCATCCGTTCCGTGAGGTGCGGTCGGTTCGGGCCGAGCGGCGGGGGTGGTGGGCAGAGTGGGGGCTTCGGAGGTGAGCACGTGCTCGGGGTCGGCCGACTCCTCCTCGGGCATGATCGTCTCGGGGTTCTCGACCACGAGATACAGCGGCCGGCCCATCGACACGTTGAGCGAGACGCCGATGTACTCGGCGATGACCCCGAGCGAGACCAGGATGGCACCCGAGCACAGCAGCACCACGACGATGAGCGACGCCCATCCCTCGGTGCCGGAGTCGTTGCCGACGGCCAGTGAGA
>BADC01001108.1 GCA_000333435.1 Corynebacterium-like bacterium B27
CGCGTCGATGTCCTCCAGCTTGAAGTCGGCGATTGTGTTGTAGAGTGCGATCGCGGCGTTGTTGACCAGGATGTCGAGCCCGCCGAGTGCTCCCGCAGCCTCATCCACGGCTCGCTTGATGGCGACAGGGTCGGCGCTATCAGCCTTTATCGCGATGCCCCGGCGGCCGAGGTGCTCAATCGACTGCACAACCGAGTTTGCTTGCTCGCTGGCATGTTGAAATGTCAGCGCTACATCCGCGCCCTCCCGTGCGAGTGCCCCGGCTATCGCCGCCCCGATGCCCCGCGAACCTCCGGTCACGAGCGCCCTCTTGCCAGCAAGCTTTGTCATAACCAACCTTTATGCAATGATCACTACATAAATAGCTATGTTCGTTGCATTCGGCAGTCAAGGCAATTATACAACGATCGATGCAGAAAGGGTTTGCCGAGCGGCCGGGCACCGTTGCCCCATCGCCTCGAACGCGAGGCCGGCCGCGCGCATTCGACCGTGACGCGGCGCTGGCGACGGCTATGAGGCTGTTCTGGATCAAGGGTTACGAGGCGACATCCATCGCGGATTTGACGCAGGCGCTGGGGGTCGGAACGACCAGCCTTTACGCGGCTTTTGAATCGAAGGACGCTCTCTATGCAGAAGCGCTCCGGCACTATTCCGAGACCTACGAGGATCTGGTCTTCGGGCGGTTTCG
>BADC01001107.1 GCA_000333435.1 Corynebacterium-like bacterium B27
ATGGCTGCGCGCGGCCCGGCAGGATGCGAGCCGCCGGCGCACCGCCCTCACCTACGTGGTCTTCATCGCGGCCGCCCAACTCGGCTGGGTCGTGCTCGCGATCGCCCACATGACCGTGGCTGCCACCATCCCGATCGCCCTGCTGCTGTTCGCCGTGGAGATCGTGGGGCCGTACGTGGCCGAACGCCGCACGGGCACACCCTGGCACCCGCACCACATCGCCGAGCGCTATGGTCTGCTCACCATCATCGCGCTCGGCGAGGGCGTGTTCGGCACGGTGACCGCGGTCTCCGCGGTGGTGGAGCACCACGACTGGACCCTCGAGGCCGGCCTCCTCGTCACCTCCGGCATCGGCCTCACCTTCGGCCTCTGGTGGTCGTACTTCATCGTGCCGGCGGGTCGCATCCTGGAGCGCTACCGATCGAAGGCGTTCGTGTTCGGCTACGGCCACATCATCGTGTTCGCGGCGATCGCGGCGACCGGCGCCGGGCTGCACGTGGCCGCCTACGTCATCGAGGGCGAGGCGCAGATCGGATCGGTGGGCGCCGTGCTCGCGGTCGCCATCCCCGTGCTCATCCTGTGCCTTGCGATCTTCGCGATCTACGACTACCTGGTGCAGGAGGTCGACCCGTTCCATTTCGGCTTGATCGCGGGAACGGTGGCGCTGCTCGCTCTCGCGGTGCTGGCCGCGACCTGGGGGGCGTCGCTCGGTGTGTGCCTCGTGCTCATCACCCTTTCGCCGTTCGTCGTGGTGGTCGGCTACGAGACCGTCGGCCATCGGCACGAGGCCGCGGTGCTCGCCAAGCGTCTGGCCTGAACGACGGGGGCGGATGCCCGTCCGCAGGCGGTGCGGGCTGCGACGATGCGTCTCCCGCCGCCTTGTTTGATAACGTCGCAGCATGCGGGCGGGGCAGCGGGATCAGGGGCGCGCGCCGTCGACCACGCGTGCGCTGCTGCACAGCGCGGTGATCGGCGCGGCGTCGGCGATCGTGATCGTGCTGCTCGGGCCGGTGCTGCTCACCGCGGCGCTGGCGTCACCGGTGGTCTATTCGCTGCTCGGATCGGTGCACATCCTCGGCCCCCTCATCGCCGGCCGCTGGGTGCGCCGGCCCGGCTCGGTGCTGCTCACCGCCTTCGTCGCCGCGCTGCTCGCGGTTCCCTTCACCTCGCTCGGCCTCCTGACGATCCCGGCGCTCTGCCTCCCCGCCGCGGCCATCGAGGCGGTGCTCGCCCTCGGCGGATTCTGGCGCACGGGGCGGCCGCTCGTCTGGTTCGCGGCGGCCGGGGTCGGCGGCCTCGTGATCTTCGCGATCTCACTGACGGTGATCGACCCGCGCGTGCTCAGCGGCGGGGTGGTGGCGCTCACCCTCGCCGGCCGGGTCGGTGCGTATCTCGCGATGGCCGCGGTCGCGGTGCTCGCCGAGCGGGCGCTCACACGAGCCGGCGTGGCGCGACTGCGCCCGGCCGGCACGCCCAGGGCGGCGTCCGCCCCGAAAGCGTCCCAGCACGATCGCGGGAGCGCAGGGTGACCGGACCCGGGACGACCGAGACCGGGCCGCTCCTGCCGCCGCAGCCCGGGGGCGTCGTGGGCGCACCGCGCCTCCCGCGCCAGGCCGTGCTCCGCGAGCG
>BADC01001106.1 GCA_000333435.1 Corynebacterium-like bacterium B27
TGCGGATTTGCGTCTCTGCGCCTTCAAGCGATTTGCGCAGCCGAATGTTGACCACGCCGCCGACAGCGTCGGACCCGTAAAGGGCAGAGGCACCGTCAGGAAGGATCTCGATGCGGTCGACAGCGATCATCGGAATTTGCGAGAGATCCGTAAAGTCGCCGTTGCCGCCCGATCCCGCCGTCCGTCGCCCATCGATCAGGGTGAGCGTGGCGTTGCTACCAAGGCCGCGCAGATTGACGCTCGATGCCGCACCATCATTGGCGCTGCTGCGATCAGCGGCGGCCAGCAGGGTGCTCTCGGTCGCCGTTCCACCAAAATTTTGAGGGAGGTCCGCGAGAAGTTGACCAACGGTGGCGTGACCACTGCGATC
>BADC01001105.1 GCA_000333435.1 Corynebacterium-like bacterium B27
CTGGGCGTCGAACTGGCCGTCGAACACGTCGAGCGAGAAGCCCTCATCGGCCGCGTAGCTCTGGGCTTCGTCGATGGCTGCCTGGAGGTACTGGTTGCTCGAGCCCGCCGAGAAGTAGGCGACCTTCAGGTCGCTGACGTTCTCGACGG
>BADC01001104.1 GCA_000333435.1 Corynebacterium-like bacterium B27
GGATTCGACTGGCTCGCCCTGCTCTGGCGGCACCGCCTCGGCGGCGTGCTCGCCGACGACATGGGCCGATCAGCTCGCCCGGCTGGGCCAAGCACGCGTGGAGCTGCTTCTTCGCGCCGTGGAACGCCGAGGCGACGGTGTTCGTGTACAACTACACCCGCTTCGACCCGGCGGCGTTGCG
>BADC01001103.1 GCA_000333435.1 Corynebacterium-like bacterium B27
CCTGTTCGGTCTGGGCGCCAGGGCATCGGCCCACCACCCGCTCGCGGACTGCGAACCGCGCGAGGCGATCGAACGTCATCTCGCGCGCGGTCGTGACCTGATCGCCCAACATGCCGGCCGGATGCCGCCGCATCGTCGCTTCATCGAACATATGGTGCA
>BADC01001102.1 GCA_000333435.1 Corynebacterium-like bacterium B27
CAGACCGTAGCCTTTCGAAACTCGCGTTCGGCCGGCCGGCAAGGGCAACGACAAGGGCAAAGTCGAGGCGCTGGTGAAGCATGCACATTGCCCTCGCGCTCGGTCCTGGCGGCTTGCTAGAAGGGTTCACCGTTACCTTCGCTAAGCC
>BADC01001101.1 GCA_000333435.1 Corynebacterium-like bacterium B27
CGGGCAGATCAGGTCGAGGATGACGAGGTCGTACACGTCGGTCTCGAACGCGAACAGCGCGTCGGGCGCAGTCATCCGCACGTCGACGGGATAGCCCGATTCCGTGAGCGCGCGACGGAGGATGTCGACGATCCGCTGATCGTCTTCGACGGCGAGGATGCGCACGGTTCCCTCCCTTCGGTGCGGCCCGGATCGGATTCCGGGATCCAGACCGTACTGAGGCGCACCCCGGAGAGCCTGCGAAACCGGCTCCCGATTCATGAGGATTCGCTCAGATGCGCCACTGGGAGCCTGGCTCCGACGAGAATTGCGGAATGGCAGCACCATCCGACCGCCCGGTACGCGTTCTCGTCGTCGAAGACGACACGGAACTCGGGCCCTTGCTCGTGCGCGGTCTCGGGGACGAGGGCTACGAGGCGGACTGGGTCGAAGACGGTACCGCGGCGTTGATCGGCGTGTCGGACGGCTACGGGATCGCCGTGCTCGACGTGATGCTGCCCGGGATGTCCGGCTTCGAGCTCTGCCGGCGGCTGCGCGACGCCATGCCGGGGTTGATCATCCTGATGCTCACGGCTCGCGACGACGTCAGCGACCGTGTGAAAGGCCTCGACTCCGGAGCCGACGACTACCTAATCAAACCATTCGCGTTCAGTGAGCTGGCCGCGCGACTCCGGGCACTCCGCCGCCGGGAGAGCCTGGCCGTGAGTCCGCGCATCGACGTCGGCGCCCTGTCGATCGACAGCCACGACCACGTCGTGCGCGCCGGCGACACGGTGATTCCGCTTAGCCCCAAGGAGTTCGGCCTGCTGCGCTTGCTCGCCCAGAACTCCGACGAGACCGTACGCCGAGACGTGATCCTGCTTGAGATCTGGGGCACCGTGCAGCACACTGACCCCAACATCGTCGATCAGTACATCAGCTACCTCCGGCGCAAGCTCGAACCGTTCGACACCGGAGTGAGCCTGCTCACCGTGCGCGGAGTCGGGTTCGAACTGGCCCGCGACTGATGCGCGTTCTCAATCGGCTCTCGATCCGCGCGCGGATCACCATCGGCACCCTCCTGCTCGCGGCAGTCTTCTTCGCCGGCGTAGCCGTCGTGGTGCGCCACCAGGTGGAGAACATCCTGCAGGACGCGTCCTTCGAGGTGCTGAAAAGCGACGCCAGCCCCTTCGAGACCGCCATCCAGCAGGAGCCGAACGACTCCGTCGACCATCCGGGCGAAGGGCAGCTCGTCGCCGTCATCGACCCCGCCGGAGTCACCCGCACCTCGACGCTGCCGGTCGGTCTCGCGTCGAAACTCTCCCTCGTCGATCTCGACGCGTCCGTTCCTCAGGAGATCGCGACCGGAAAAGTCACCTATCTAGTCGCGGTCGACACCGTCGAGAGCAGCACTGGGGACTGGACCATCGTCACCGCCCGCAATCAGGACGCTTCGGAGCTGGTGCTCGCCGACCTCACCACCGGTCTCGTGGTCGGCCTCGGCGTTCTCACTCTGCTCTTCGGCGTGGTCTCGTGGCTCCTGACGGGAGCCGCCCTCCGCCCCGTCACGCACTTGCGCCGAAGCGCCGACGCGATCGTCGCCTCCGGCTCCGCCGAGTTGCTCCCGGTAGGCACGGCGACAGACGAGATCACCGACCTCGCCACCACCCTCAACCGCCTCATCGACGACCTCCGCTCCTCTGCCGCACGGGAGCGGCAGATGGTCTCGGATGCCAGCCACGAGCTGCGCACACCGCTCGCCGTGCTGCAGACCCAGCTCGAGTTGCTGCGAACCGGCGACCGCGGCACGCTCGACGCCGACATCCTCGCCGCCGAACGCGCGACCGCACGTCTCGCCCGGCTCGTCGGGAGCCTGCTCGAGCTCTCCCGGCTGGATGCCGGGCAGCAGTCGAGCGTCGGCGACCTCGACGCCCTCGTCGACGAGGCCGGTGAGGCGATCGACCGGGCGCGACTGAGCGCCATGAGCGACCAGGTCGAGATCGAGCTCACGGTTCCCGGCACCGCTGACGGAACGGTGGCGATGCCTGAGCTCCTCTACGGCCGTGTGCTCGACAACCTGCTCTCCAACTCGCTCCGCGCGGTCCATGGAGTCGGGCGGGTCAGCGTCACTCTCACGCGCACCTCGTCGAGCCTGGTCACGGTCGTCTCCGACGATGGACCGGGGATGTCGCCCGAGTTCCTTCCGCACGCCTTCGACCGCTTCTCGCAGGAGGACGACTCCCGCGGTTCAACGCACGGATCGGGCCTGGGCCTTGCCATCGTTGCGGCCGCCGCTTACGCTGCCGGGGGCACCGTCACCCTCGAGAACGCGCACCCCGCCGGGCTCACCGTCACGATCACCCTTCCGATCACCGGGAGGGCACCGGACGCCTCCTGAGAGACCTCACAGGCTCGCCGGATTTCCGCGAACGCCTCGATAGCGTGATGCGGTCGCCGCGCCCACCCCGAGGCGCTCCCGCGCGCCCAGCCGGAGGAATCGCCGCATGACCGTGATCAACGCCATCATCCTGGGCTTCGTGCAGGGCCTGACCGAGTTCCTCCCGATCTCCTCGAGCGCGCACATTAGGATCGTCGGCGAATTGCTGGGAACAGGAACCGACCCGGGCGCCGCGTTCACGGCCATCACGCAGCTCGGCACTGAGGCCGCGGTGATCGTGTACTTCTGGCGTGACATCACTCGCATCATCGGCCACTGGGCTCGTTCGCTCGTGGGCCGGCTCCCCCGCTCCGATCCGGATGCGCGTCTCGGCTGGTTCATCATCCTCGGCTCGCTGCCCATCATCGTGCTGGGCGTCGTCTTCCAGTCCGCGATCGAATCGGTGTTGCGGTCGCTCTGGATCGTCGCGGCCACTCTGATCGTCTTCGGCATCCTCCTCGGCGTCGCCGACGCGATCGGAGCCAAGCGTCGCCGCCTCCGCAACCTCACCGTTCCGCACGCCGCCGTCTTCGGCTTCGCGCAGGCGCTGGCCCTCATTCCCGGGGTCTCGCGGTCGGGAGGAACGATCACCGCCGGCCTATTCCTCGGCTACGAACGCAAGGCAGCCGCCCGCTACTCGTTCCTCCTCGCCATCCCCGCCGTGCTAGGCAGCGGCTTATACGAACTGTTCAAGGTCGTCACCCACCACTGCGCCGGCACCTGCCCACCCGAAGCGTTCTCCCTCGGCGAGACGGCGATCGCCACCGCGGTCGCGTTTTTCGTGGGACTCCTGATCGTGGCGTTCTTCATGCGCTACATCTCCCGCCACAGCTTCCTACCCTTCGTGATCTACCGGATCGTGCTCGGCAGCGCCCTGATCATCGCCCTCTCGACGGGAGCCCTCGCCGCCTGATGCTCGCCAATTACCTGATCGGCCTCCGCGAAGGCCTCGAAGCCGCGCTCGTCGTCGGCATCCTCATCTCCTACCTCACGAAGATCAACCGCCTCGACGTCGCCCGCCGCGTCTGGCTCGGAATCGCGGTCGCCGTCGCCGTCTCGCTCGGGGTCGGCGCGGTTCTCACGTTCGGCGCCTACGGGCTGAGCTTCACCGCCCAGGAGGCCATCGGCGGCATCCTCTCGATCATCGCCACCGGCTACGTGACCTGGATGGTGTTCTGGATGCTCCGCACCTCGCAGAACCTCAAAGGCACCCTGCACCACGACATCGACAAAGCCCTCATGGGAGCGGGGTGGAGCCTCGTCGTCGTCGCCTTCTTCTCGATCGGCCGCGAGGGCATCGAAACCGCCCTGTTCATCTGGGCGGCCGTGCAGTCCGTGGGCGAGAACACCATGCCCCTGCTCGGCGCCGCTCTCGGCGTCGCCACCGCCATCGTGCTCGGCTACCTCATTTACCGCGGACTCGTACGCGTGAACCTGTCGACCTTCTTCACCTGGTCGGGCGCCTTCCTCATCATCGTCGCCGGCGGCGTGCTCTCCTACGGAATCCATGACCTCCAGGAGGGCGGCATCCTCCCCGGCCTGAACGACCTCGCGTTCGATGTGAGCGGCGTCATCCCGCCGGACAGCTGGTACGGCGTCATCCTGAAGGGCACCCTGAACTTCTCACCGGCCACGACGTGGCTCGAACTGACCGCCTGGCTGCTTTACGTCGTGCCCACCCTGTACTTCTTTCTCCGCGCCGTGGTGCTCGGCCGCCGGCGCACTCGGCCCGGCAGAGTGGGAGAATGAACCTCCTCACCACGGGGCTCGCGGTGCTCGTCCTCACCGCGCTGACCTTCGCCCTGGTCGCACGTCTGGGCCTCCAACAGCCGTGGCTCCAGCCCTGGGCCGTCGTTCGCGCCTGCGTGCAACTGGGCATCCTGAGCGTCCTGCTCACCGGCATCATCACCGACCCCCGCTGGGTCGCACTCTTCCTCGTGGTGATGGTCGCCGCGGCCACTGCTGTGAGCACACGCCGGCTCGAACTCGGCCTGCGCGGGGCGGGCATCATCGCCGTCGTGATCACCGTGGCGGCAGCGGCGCCGCTCACAGTGGTGTTCGCGTCGGGCGCGCTCGCGTTCAACGATCGCTATGTGCTCGCTCTCGCCGGAATCGTGATCGGTAATGCGATGACTGTGACGACGTTGATGGGCCGCTCGCTACGCGCAGCATTGCTCACCCATCGCGAGGAGATCGAGGGGTGGCTGGCCCTCGGAGCGCCGCCACGCCGTGCCGCTCTCCGGCTGGTGCGGGAAGCGGGAACGACGGCGCTCATGCCGTCGACAGATCAGACCCGCACGACCGGAATCGTGACCCTGCCCGGCGCATTCGTCGGCGCAGTGTTTGCCGGCGCTTCACCACTGGACGCAGCGCAATTCCAGCTCATCGTGCTCGCATCGATCCTGCTCGCCTCCGCGATTGCGATAACCCTGCTCGCCACCGTATTCGGAGCCCCGGAGACCTTACCGATCGCGGGAGCCCCGAAGTGATCTCAATCAACTGCTGACGGAGCGACCTTGTTGAGCAGCTGGATCGCAGACAGGGTTACCCAGAATATCCAGTCGAGATAGTCGTCGCTGTAGTCGTTCTTCTGGAGCTTGTTGTTATGACGCAGAGCAAACTTGTTGAAGATCTGGAAGAGGTCACTCTCGTCGCCGGAAGCGAACTGAACGTCTTTGTACTGCGGCCGGTAGTTCTCCAAAATGCCCGCGAGTTGCGTCACTGCCGCCCGTCGCTGATTTGAGGTTGACTCGCGTGCGCGATAGAGACGGATTGCGTCTGCAATTGTCCCTTCCTCCGTCTTGGCTCCAGGCGTTGCGGTCGCCAGTTGATCCGCAAGCGAGTCGAGCGACAGCGGCGAGTGTCGGACCAGATGACCCTGCTCGCTACCTACGCTGCCTAGGCGAAGCTCGACCGCGTAGCGCTCGAGGAGGCTGTTGACACGCCACCGATAAACGACGCCACCGGATTGCTTGTTGTGATCGTTATGGTGGTAGCCGCAGCCTGCGTACGGGTGGATCGAGCGAGTCCGTGGGCGCTGTGCTTGGTCGTGGAAGTACTCGATCACCGAATACAAGACATCGTCCGCGAGAGTTCCGTCCTCGAAGTCGGACGGCCAATCTACTGTGACGTGGATCGCGCGGCTGATCTCGTGGCTGGGGTCGAGCTCCCAGGATTCGTTGTCGTCGACGCATTGTTCCCGCAGCACTTTCGGGAAGTAGTTCAGTATCCGCAACTCATTGATGAGTTCAACGAATGCGCGAGAGAGTGGCACTTGTCTCGAGACAGCGGCGCTCCCGCTGGTGCGCTCGATCCAATATTTGCGTGGCTCAAACTCGTGAAGCCTGCTGGGCTCCTCGAGCAGAGAGGTCAATACCTGACTCGTTCGCTCGGAAGCCGGATCGAACTCCCAGCCAGACGTATCCGCCTGTTCGAGGCTCACGGCAATGTCACCGTCGGCAAACGCTTCGGCGAACAAGGTGGTGACCATGTTGGTAAAAGATGCGTCAGCATTCTGTTTCGCGATCCGGTTCGCTTCCCAAAGGAAAAGCTCCTTGGGCCAACTAAGGCTGAAGTCGAAATCGTCGAGCTTCACAGCGTCCACGTTGTTCTCGCATACAGGATCACGTTCCCAGTCTGGCAGTAGCGTCAGACAGCGAAACGTAAGCTCGAGAATCGATCGCCCAGGCCGCGTTGATGAAATCCTCCGGCCAAGGGCACGAAGAGCAACTCAGCAAACGCGGCTGGACTGCTACGAGAGACTTGAAACATGGAACTGCTGCCAAGTACCGCGCGCATCTTCTGGAAAGCACTCATGGAGAACGCCACCAGCTTGATCGCCGACGCAGACGCCCTCCTCGAGCGCCGATCATACGGCAGGGCCCGCTCCCTCACAGTGCTGGCCCAGGAGGAGCTAGGAAAGGCGTTGTGGCTCTATGAGACATTCAGCGAGTCCTGGAACACAGACACAGATGATGCACTTGAAGTCCCCCGATTAGCAGCGGACGGACGCCGACACGCGGTCAAGTACATGGAAGCGTTCGTGTACGGGCAAGATCTCCCAGCCTTCTGGGGCGACTACGACTCTTACGAGCCGCCGGCCGCTGACTCGCCAGAAGGCTGGAAGGAGCACTTCGCCGAGAAGAAGCGCGAGGCGGAATCTGCCGGCAAGCGGGCGAACGATGAGAAGATGGCGGGCTTCTATGCTGACCTGGCCCACGGCGGCGACGCGGTCTCGTCTCCCGCCGACATCGAGTCGGGGACGATCGCGGAGGACTTGCAAACAGCGGCGCAGGTGGTCGAGATGCTCCTCATCGCCGACCACAGTCGGATGAAGTTCGACGCGGTGACCTCGTACGACAGCACGCACGCTGAGCAGTTCAAGCTGCTGCCGCTCTCGCATCCCGAGGACTGGAGCGCGGCGTCCGAGCAGTTCCGAAACGGCGGAGCCGGCGCTGAGGCTGAAGCCTGAGCGCGGCTTCGCAGATCGACCTGCGCTGCGGTGCCGCCCCCGTCTCCAAGGCCAGCCTCGCCCTCCATGACCAGGCCGGACTTTGCCGTGTCGGCACTCGCGAACGCATCGCCCTGATGACCTACCGCCCGTAGGTGGGTCAATGGCGTGACACGATCCTCATCGAACATCGCAACCCAATGTCTTGACCGGCATCGACTTGCCACCGATAGCCGTGATCTTGCCGCAACTAACCCAGTCAAACCCACCCAATCCTTTCTCAGGTCACTCCACATCTCTCCTCCACATCTCGCTTTCTCTTCTTGCCTGCGCCACCGCCACCCCTCTACTTCCCAACCTCCGTCAGACTGCAACGAAGTTTGGGGGAGGTTGGGAAGCGAGCCCCGCTCGGGGGTGGCGGTGGCGCAGGCAAGAAGAGGGACAAACCCTTCCATTGCCTATTCCCGCCTAGAGAAGTGGTAACGGAACCCCCGCTCAGCGAGATGCTGACGTGCGAATGTCGTGTCCGAATCTGACGCTATCGTGCCTCGCGCGTACTGCTCCTGTTCTGCTCCTTCCTGCTCTCTTCCTGTTAAGGGGGCAACTGAGTGGTCCCCTGATTGACAAATTTTTGGTCCCCTTAGGGGGTCAAAGACTCGCCCCCTACGGGGACAATTCTGTGTACCCCTGGCCGGTGGAAGATGGAATGAAACATCGGGGAAGGGGCGACACCACATGGCAACCATCACGCCGTACGAGACGAAGTCGGGGAAGCGGTACCGGGTGCGCTATCGCAAGCCGGATCACTCGCAAACCGACAAGCGAGGATTCACGACGAAGCGAGAGGCCGAGCTTTTCGCCGCGAGCATCGAAGTCGCGAAGGCTACGGGGGCCTTCGTAGACGCCACCGCAGGTCGATCGACAGTTGGCGCACTCGGAACCGCCTGGCTGGCCCACAAGGCGCACATGAAGCCATCTGCGCGCAACTCTCTGCAGATAAGCTGGCGCGTCTATGTGGAGCCTCAGTGGGGCAGTCGCTCGGTGTCTACGATCAGACACAGTGAGGTGCAGGCGTGGGTGACTGCGATGACCTCGGGTACCGCGCGAACCGCTCACCACACTCCTGGCCCGCGGGGCGCGTCGACCGTCATCCGCGCCTACGGAATCCTGGCGGCCGTTCTCGATGTAGCCGTGAAGGATCGGCGAATCTCGTCCAACCCCGCCCGCGGCGTGGACCTTCCTCGGAAGATCCGTAAGCCTCATCCGTACCTGTCACACGAGCAGGTCGAGCTCCTCGCCCAAGCATCGAAGTCGAACGGCACGCTCGTGCGCGTCCTGGCGTACACGGGTCTTCGATGGGGTGAGGCGACGGCACTCAGAGTCCGCGACGTCGACGCGCTGCGCCGCCGGCTCCAGGTCCGCGAGAACGCCGTGCTCATCGGCGGAAAGATCATCGTCGGATCTCCGAAGAGTCATGAAGCGCGGAGCGTGCCGTTTCCGAAGTTCCTCATCCAGCCGTTGGCGCAGCTGTGCGAGGGAAAGCGTCGCGAGCAGTTGGTGTTCGGGAATGGAGACCAGTACACGCTGACCCCCTCGACACGTGACGGGTGGTATCGATCCGCCATCGCGCGGGCTCAACGTGCTGACGAATCGTTTCCCAAACTCACTCTGCACGATCTACGACACACCGCCGCCAGCCTCGCCGTCTCCGCCGGCGCGAACGTGAAGGCTCTCCAGCGGATTCTCGGACATGCCTCGGCCGCCATGACCTTGGACACCTATGCCGATCTGTTCGACGATGACCTCGACGCGGTTGGAGACGCCCTCGATGACGCACGGAACGCTTCACATGTGGGCAAAACGTGGGCAGAACCCGAACTGGCCGGGGCCAGAATCAGCTCGTTTCCGCGGAAATAAGCGGATCTGCGGCAACCATTCGTCGGTACCCCCAGAGGGACTCGAACCCTCACTGTGACGATTTTAAGTCGTCTGCCTCTGCCAATTGGGCTATGGGGGCGGGTGCCTCATCGTACCGGGCGGTCGCCGAACGACGGCGCCGCGCATCCGCAGGTCTGCAGACCGACGGATGCGCGGCGCGCGAATTCGGTGACTACTCTCCCGAGGGAGCCGCGGCCTTCGTGGTCCGGGTGCGCGGCTTGGTCGCCTTCGCCTTCGGCGCCTCCGGTGCGGTGTCGCTCGCGGCGACACCGTTCACCTCGGCGGTGGCCGCGGGCTCCGACGAGTGCGAACCGGGCAGCTGCGGGTTCTGCGCTCCGGCAGTCGCCGACGTGGCGACGGACGCAGCACCCACCGCGACCGGCTCCGCAGCCGGCGCCGGCGCGGGAGCCGCGGCAGGGGCCTCGACGGCGGCAGCGCGCGGCCGGGCCGCGAACTCCTCGAACGCGCGACGCGGGTGCACACGCGCCTCGAGCGACACGTTGTCGCGCCCGAGGAAGAAGTTGTTCACCCAGCCCCAGATGACGCGCAGCTTGCGCTCCCACGACGGCATGGCCAGGCCGTGGTAGCCGCGGTGGGCGAACCAGGCCGGCAGACCCTTGATGGCCAGCTTGCCGGACTGGAAGACGCCGACGCCGATGCCGAGACCGGCCACCGCGCCCATGTTCTTATGGAAGTAGTCCTTCACACCCTCGCCACGAAGCTCCGCGACGATGTTCTTCGCGAGCAGCTTGCCCTGACGCACCGCGTGCTGGGCGTTCGGCACGCAGAACCCGCCGACTCCGCCACCGGTGAGGTCGGGCACGGCCGCGACGTCGCCGGCACCCCAGGCGCCCTCGACGATGCCGTCGTCGCCCTCGACCCGCAGGTCGGCGCGCACGCGCAGGCGGCCGCGCTCCTCGATCGGGAGCCCGTAGTGCTTGATGTCGGGCGTGGCCATGACGCCCGCCGTCCAGATGATGGTGTCCGACTCGAAGCTCTCGCCGGTCGAGAGCTCGATGACGCCGCCCACCGCCGACTTCAGCTGCGTGTCGAGGTGGATCTGCGCACCCCGCTCAGCGAGGTTCTTGATCACCCAGAGCGACGTCGGCAGGCTCACCTCGGGCATGATGCGCCCCATCGCCTCGATGAGGTGGAAGTGCGTGTCTTCGAAGTCGATCTCGGGGTAGGTCTCGACCAGCGCGCTCACGAACGAACGCAGCTCGGCGAACACCTCGATGCCGGCGAACCCGCCGCCTACCACGACGACCGTGAGCAGGCGGTCCCGCTCCGGCCCGGGCGGCAGGAGCGCCGCCTTGTCGAAGTTGGTGAGGATGCGGTCGCGGATGGCCGTGGCCTCCTCGATCGTCTTCAGCCCGATGGCCTCGTCGGCGACACCCGGAATGGGGAAGGTGCGCGACACGGCACCCGCCGTGACGACGATGATGTCGTACGACTCCTCCCACGGCTCCCCCGCCACCGGGCTGATGGTGGCGGTCTTGGCCTCGTGGTCGACTTTGGTGACCTTGGCCGCGAGCACCCGCGTCTTCTTCAGGTGGCGACGGATGCCGACAACGGCGTGGCGCGGCTCGATCGATCCGGCGGCCACCTCAGGCAGGAAGGGCTGGTACGTCATGTACGGCAGCGGGTCGACGACCGTGACCTCGGCCTCGCCGGACCTCAGCCACTTCTCCAGCTTCCACGCGGTGTAGAACCCGGCGTAACCGCCGCCGACGATGAGGATCTTGGGCACAGTGAAACGATCTCCTAGGTAGGGGGCCTTCATACACAATCTACTACTTGCGAAGCAGCCCTTTGAAATGCGAGACCGCCCCGAGGGCGAACGTCGCCATCAGGATGAGGAACCCGAGCAGGAGCCCCAGCGGCACCGCCCAATGGATGAGAGTGTACACCGACGGGCGATCCGGCCCACGGCCGCCCGCATCCGTGTCCGGGCCCGATGCGGCGGGCGCGGGGCTCGGCGCCGGAATGACGAGCGTGTCGAGCGACCCGCCGGTGGACGCGGGCCGGTAGGTGGCGATCCAGGCGGCCAGGTCACCCATCGGGTTCGACGCGACGGGGTCGACGGATGCGGTGACCGCGGCACCCGCATCCACCAGTCCGTAGCCGTAGATCGGGCCCGGCACGGGATCGCCCTTCGGCTGAGCGGTCGCGATGATGCGGTTGATGACGTTGTTCGCGTCGAGCTCGGGGTGCGCCGACTTCACCAGCGCCGCGAGGCCGCTGACCAGCGGTGCAGCGCCGCTCGTGCCGTCCCAGAGCACGTAGCCACCACCCGGCACGACGCCCACCAGCTGCTCGCTGGGCGCGGCGACGGCGATCGTGATGCCCTGTGACGACGCATCGAAACTCGCGTCGCCCGCCGTGTCGACGCCGGCCACGGCCACGACACCGGGGATGGTCGCGGGCGCGCCCACCTCGGTGGTGCCGCTCCCCCGGTTGCCGGCGGCCGCGACGACCACGACGTCGTGGTCGAAGGCGTAGGAGAACGCGTCGTCCCAGCTCTGCGGCCAGTCGAGGCTGTTGCGCGTGAGGGACATGTTGATCACATCGGCACCGTGGTCGACGGCCCAGCGCACGGCGTGCGCGATCTGCTCGTCGGAGTCGACAGAGCCCGCGCCGAGCGCCACAGACACCGTCAGGAGTGAGGCCTCCGGGGCGACGCCGATCACGCCGCTGCCGGCACCTGTGCCGCGGCCGGCGATCAGCGACGCCACCATGGTGCCGTGCTCGGAGCTCTCCCCCACCGGCTTCTGGCCGTCGGGCGAGCCGATGCCCGAGACATCCGTGCCGTCGACGACCGCGCCCTGCAACTCGGGCACGCTGCCGTCGACGCCGGTGTCGATGACCGCGACCGTAGCGCCGGCACCACGCGTGGTGTCCCAGGCCGCGCGGTAGCCGTAGTCGCTCAACCAGTACTCCATGTCGCGGATGGAGTCGGCGCGTGCGGCGCCGACCGCGCCCAGCGGGCCCAGGCCGAGCACGCCGGCGCCGGTGACGGCCACGACGACCGCAACCGCGACCGCGACCGCGCCGGCCAGGGAGCCGGCGGCGGTCGGCCGTGTGGCGCCCATCACGCGTCGATCAGGTAGTCGACGCACTCGCAGACGAGGGGGGACCAGTCGCCGCGCTCGAGCGCCCGGTCGCCGATCGGGTTCACACCCGGCCCGGCGGCCAGCGAGTGCGCCGCCAGCGCGTGCAGACACTTCACCCGGGTGGGCATCCCGCCCGCCGAGATGCCTGCGATCTCCGCCACCTCGCCGAACTGGGCGCGGTCGGCGAGGTACGCCTCGTGCGCGGCGCGATACGCAGCGGCGAGCTCGTCGTCGGCCAGCGCATCCTGCAGCTCGACCATCACGTGCTCGGCCTCGAGATCGCTCATCGCCGCGGTGGCCGCGGGGTGGGTGAGGTAATAGAGGGTGGGGAACGGCGTGCCGTCGGCCAGCCGCGGTGCGGTTGCGACCACGGTCGGGTTGCCGCACACGCAACGCGCCGCGATTCCGAGCACGTTGCGCACCGGCCGGCCGAGCTGCGCCGATGCGACGGCGAGATCGTGCTCGGTGGCCGGCTCGAAGGGCGGGGTCATTGCACGGTTCCGTTCGACTGCAGCTGCTCAGGGGTCTGGGTCGACAGACCGGCCGTCATGCCCGAGGCGAAGAGCGACGAGAGCCAGTCGACCTGGGTGGTGCTGATCGAGTCGCTCACCGGCGCCTCGGTCGACCCGGTGCTCGGCACGTCGTCGATGATGAGGAAGCTGGTCTCCCCCGGCATCACGTAGTAGAGCCGGTCACGCGCCTCGGCCTTGATGTAGGCCGGATCGCTCCAGCGCGCGATCTGCGCCGTCAGGTCGTCGTTCTGCTCCGACTTCGCATCGACCGCGGCCTGCAGCGCCGCGAGCTGCTGCCGCTGTTCGATGTACACCCGGAGGCCCGGCGCGATGATGACGACGAACATCACGATCACCACGAACATGAGCACGGTGAAGCCCGAGAACCGGATGCTCCGCAGCCAGTTGCCCGAGGCCGGCGCTCCGCCGGCGCTCTGCGGCAGCGCCACCGGCACCCGTTTGGGCCGGCTCTTGGCCGGGCCCGAGGGCTGATGACGCTGCCGCATGAGAACTACCTTCGATCGACTCCGGGCGAAACCCGGAGTCGGGAGCCGCTAGGCCGAGAACCGGGGGAACGCGCCGCGGCCGGCGTAGACGGCCGCCTCGGCGAGCTCCTCTTCGATCCTCAGAAGCTGATTGTACTTGGCCACCCGCTCGCTCCGGGCAGGCGCACCGGTCTTGATCTGGCCCGCATCGGTCGCGACGGCGAGGTCGGCGATGGTGGTGTCCTCGGTCTCGCCGGAGCGGTGGGAGAGGATGGCGGTCATGCCGGAGCGCTGCGCGAGCGACACCGCGTCGAGGGTCTCGGTCAGCGTGCCGATCTGGTTGACCTTCACCAGGATGGAGTTGCCCGTGCCACGCGCGATGCCAGTGGCCAGGCGTGCCGGGTTGGTGACGAACAGGTCGTCGCCGACCAGCTGGACCTTGGAGCCGATCTCGCTCGTCAGGTGCGCCCAACCGTCCCAGTCGTCCTCGTTCAGCGGGTCTTCGATCGACACGAGCGGGTAGTTGGCAACGAGATCGGCGTAGTACGCCGACATCTCCTCGGCCGAGCGCTGCTGGCCCTCGAAGTTGTAGACGCCGCCCTCGAAGAACTCGGACGCGGCGCAGTCGAGCGCGAGCGCGACATCCTTGCCGGGGGTGAAGCCGGCCTGGGTGATGGCTTCGAGGATGAAGTCGAGCGCCTCGCGGTTGTTCGGCAGCTCCGGCGCGAAGCCGCCCTCGTCGCCGAGGCCGGTGGACAGGCCCTTCGACTTCAGGAGCGACTTCAGCGAGTGGTAGGTCTCGACGCCCCAGCGCAGCGCCTCGGAGAAGGTCTCGGCGCCGAGCGGCACCGCCATGAACTCCTGGATGTCGACGCCGGTGTCGGCGTGCGCACCGCCGTTGACGATGTTCATCAGCGGGACCGGCAGCGTGTGTGCGTTCGGGCCGCCGACGTATCGGAACAGCGGCAGGTCGGCCGAGTCGGCTGCAGCACGCGCCACGGCGAGCGAGACGCCGAGGATGGCGTTGGCGCCGAGGCGCTTCTTGTTGTCGGTGCCGTCGAGCGCGATGAGCGCGGCGTCGACGAGGCGCTGGTCGGTGGCGTCGAAGCCCTCGATGGCCGGCCCGATCTCGTCGATGACGGCGTCGACCGCCTTCTCCACACCCTTGCCGAGGTAGCGGCCCTTGTCGCCGTCGCGGAGCTCGTAGGCCTCGAACGCGCCGGTGGAGGCGCCGGAGGGAACAGCGGCACGCGACACGACGCCGTCTTCGAGGAGGACCTCGACCTCGACGGTGGGGTTTCCTCGGGAATCAAGGATTTCGCGAGCGCCAACGGCTTCGATGAGTGCCACGGGTGGTTTCTCCTCAGGTTCTTGAACAGGTTCGTTCAGGCAAGGTGGGAGCGCCGATCCGTGCGCCCGCCGCTGGCTAGTCTAACGATTCGCGCGCGATGCCCTGCATGGTGCTGACCGCTCGGAACAACCAGCTGGTGAACTCTTCGTCGAGGGCGGTGTCGAGCGGACGGTGCAGGGCGCAGTCGACGGCCGACATCACCATCGTCACGGCGAGCTGAGCCCGCTCGGGGGTGGTGCGCTGCGCGGCGAGGTCGATCAGGTCCAGGCGGAGGTCGAAGGCGAACTTGATGACGTCGGGTGCGAGTTCGGGCCGGCGGCCGAGCAGCTCGCGGATCGCCTGACGATCCACCCCGTCGCTCGCCGTGGCGTCCATGATGCCGCCGACGAGGTCGCAGAGATCGCGCACCAGCCCCTTCTCGCCGGTGCCCGACAGGAACGACGCGCGTTGTGCATCCGTCACCACGAAAGCCGAGAGTCCGACAACCGCGGAGACCTTGGAGGGGAAGTAGTTGAAGAAGGTGCGGGTCGAGACGCCGGCTTCGGAGCAGATGGCGTCGACGGATGCGTGATCGGCGCCGTTCTCGGCCACCAGGCGGAGCGCCGCCTCGTGGATGGCGGCGCGGGTCTCCACCTTCTTGCGTTCACGGAGCGAGGGCCGTTCGGCGGTGTGCAGCACCGTCACCTCCGCTCGATCGTGTCGTTGAAGGCGCCGAGCAGGCGCGCGAACTGGGCGAGGTCGTCCTCGCTCCAGTCACGCAACCGCTCGGCATAGCCGGCTTGCAGTTCCCGGCGGATGCGCTCCATCCGTTCGAGGGTCTCGGCGGTGGGCGCGAACAGGCTCGCGCGCCGGTCGTCCGGGTCGGGGACGCTCGTGACGAAGCCGAGGTCTTTCAGGATGCGCAGCTGACGGCTCACAGCGCTCTTGTCCATCCCCACCCCGGCGATGATGGCGCCGGGCGGGGTGGGGTGGTTCGCGACCACGAAACGCAGCACCGAGTACCCGGAGGGCTGGATCTCCGGCGAGAAGCGTGTGGCGTTCTCGAGCAGAGTGGCCCGTACCGCGCGCAGGATGCGCACCATCTCGTTCTCGACGGAGAGCAGGGCATCGGCGCGGGCGTCGGAGGTCACAGCCTCCAGGGTAACTGCAGTACTCACCGTCGTTCCGGAGCCTCCCCCTGCGCCAGCTGGGAAGCCTCTTCGAGATCGAGTTCGGCCTCGATCTCCTCGTCGCTCACGGTGTCACCCGCGACCTCCGCGCCCGAGACGGCGATGATGGTGGCCGCCTCGGATTCGGCGATCTGCTCGACCGAGGTCTTGGTGCCGAGCGTACGGTTCGGCAGCAGCGCGATCGCGATGATGGAGATGACGGCCAGCGGAACCGCGAGCAGGAACACATCCGCCACGGCCTCGCCGTAGGCCGACTCCACCAGGGTGCGGATGGGCCCGGGCAGCGTGCTGAGGTTCGGGATGCCGCCGTCACCGAGGTTGCCGGCCTGCGCCGGGTCGATGCCGAGCTTCACGATGCCGTCGGTGACGAGGCTGGTGATGCGGCTGCCGAGCACGGCGCCCATCACGCTCACCCCGATGGTGCCGCCGAGGCTCCGGAAGAAGGCGACGGATGCGCTCGCCGTCCCGATCTGGCGCGGATTCACCGCGTTCTGCACGATCAGCACGAGGTTCTGCATCACCATGCCGACACCGGCGCCCATCACGAACATGTAGACGAACACCAGGGCGAAGCTCGTGTCGTACCGGATCGTACCCATGAGCGCGAGGCCGATGGTGAGCAGGATGCTGCCGAGCACCATGTACCGCTTCCACTTTCCGGTGCGGCTGATCACCTGACCGATCACGACGCTCGAGAGCAGCACACCCGCGATCATCGGGG
>BADC01001100.1 GCA_000333435.1 Corynebacterium-like bacterium B27
CGATGGCGGGGCTGGGGCTTCGCGCCTCCGGGGCCGGGCATGGCCTGGGTGCGCTATTATGACGACGCGGTGCTGGTCGACGACGATGGCCGCGTGGTCGATTCGATCTACGGCGTGAACTGGGATGCCGGTTATCCGCGCCGTGGCTATGCCGGCGGGCCGGGCTATGGCTATGCGCCGCAGCCGGGCTACCCGATGCCGGGTACGCACAGCTATCAGGCGGGGCCGAACACCCGCGTCACCACCACCGTGACGCCGCTCGGCGCGCCGGCGGTCTACCCGATGGCGGGCACGATCGTCACGGTGACGCCGGGCATGCAGGTTACGACCACCACCACCACCACGACCGATTACGTCACGCGCTATCGCAAGGTCGCGGTCAGGAAGAAGTGGCGGCCCATCCGCCATGCGCGCTGCGTGCAAAAGATCTGCACGGTCCAGGGGAGCTGAACGCCCCGCCTTCGGAGATCCACTCTTCGGCCTGAACCTCGTTTGGGGAAGCGAGTCTGAGCAGGTTGAAGCTGTTGGGGGCACGGCGCCGCCGCCATGAGGTGGCGGTGCCGGCTTGCACCACCATCACGCCGGGATCGATCGAGAGGGTCGGTCCCGAAAGATTGACGCCGGGCATGTGATGGTGGCCGGCGAGCACCAGATGCACGCCCGCCGCCCGCACCGCCTTGAGCGCGCTCTTCGCGCCGCGCAACGCGGGTTCGACCTCGCCTTCCTCCTCGCCCGGCAGCGGCACCAACGGATGATGGGTGACGAGCAGGCGGGCCGCGCTTTCCGGCGCTGAGGCGAAACTTGCGCCGATCGATCGGATCTGGACGTGCGTCAGTCGTCCGTCCTTCACGGTCAGCCCGTGGGCGGAGGCGAGGCCGAGCACCGCCAACTCCGCGTCGCAATACCAGGCGGAGCGGCCCCGCGCGATGAAACGGGTGTAGCGACGCAGCGGCCAGAACAGGCGCTGGAACGGCTTGTGCATGGGCACGTCGTGATTGCCGGGCACGATCAGCAGGCG
>BADC01001099.1 GCA_000333435.1 Corynebacterium-like bacterium B27
AACATGTTCGGGGTGTCGGCCACCGCCACGCCCCGCGGCGAGAGGCCGTCGGCGAACAGGCTGCCGTACCAGTCGAAGGCCTTCGTCCAGCCCTCGTTCGTGATGTCGGGCTCGAGGTTGCCTGCCCCGGTCGCACCGGGACCCCCGCCGGCGCTG
>BADC01001098.1 GCA_000333435.1 Corynebacterium-like bacterium B27
TGCGCAGCATCTCGGGACCGTAGGCATCGTAGCGGCCCGATTCGCGCCACAGGTCGGCCGACTGGATGGTCGGCATCAGCAGTTCGATCGCGCCCGACCGGTCCTGCTCCTCGCGCACGATCTGCGCGATTTTCTGGAGTACCCGCTGGCCCAGCGGCAGCCAGGCGTAAATACCGGCGGCGGTCTGCCGCACCAGCCCGGCGCGCAGCATCAGCTTGTGGCTGACGATCTGCGCGTCGGCGGGCGATTCCTTGAGCACGGGCAGGAAGTGGCGGGACAGGCGCATCGATCTCTCTGGAATCTCTCGTCCGGCCACGGGATGCGGCCGTTCCGAGGCTCTATGCGCCGAGCGCGCGGGAGGCAACCTTGCGGCTATGTTGCGGAATCGTCACAGAGCGGGGCCATTCGGTTGTTCGATCGTGCAAGGCCGGTGACAAGCGGACATTTACCAACGTAAACAGACGGCACGAACACAAGGCAAGGCCTCGGTTCGGGGAGGGCAAAGGCCCCGCTGACCTTTTCTGAGGGGGAAAGGATCGGCGAGCGGGCCGGAGCCGAAAAAAGGGGGCTGACGAGCATTCGTCACGCGGGACGCCCGGATCGAAAAGGTCCGGGCGTTTCGATTCGTGCCGTGCGCCTCCCTTCCCTGAAAGGGAGAGGGATCGCTTCGCCGAACCCCATGCCGTTCCGATGCGTTGAGCCTGGGAAGGAGACCCCCATGGCCACGCGCCCGCCAGAAGCCGATCCCACCCTGCCGATCGACGTACCCGTTCCCGAGCCGGTCGATCCGCAGATCCCCT
>BADC01001097.1 GCA_000333435.1 Corynebacterium-like bacterium B27
ATGCAGCACGCCGGCGCGAGCACGAGCAGCACCAGCCCACCCGGAGCAGCCAGGAGATGCGGATGCACGCGCGGCGCGCATCCGTGCCGCCGGGCGCGGCCGCNGCAGCGAAGGTCACGACCATCAGGCCGCCGAGCAGACCACCGGCCCAGAACAGGCGCTCCCAGCGGTCGATCAGCACCCCGGCGAACCAGCCCGACACGATGATGGCGCCGCAGACGATCGCCATGGTGAGCGCACCGGTGAGCAGCAGCACGGCTGCGTGCCGCTCGAGTTCGGCGCGCCGCTGCCGGTCGTACTCGACGTTCCGGAGCACCTCATCGGCCGGCACGGACGGCCGGGCCGTGGTCGCCGTGCCGTCGCCGCGCATCCGCTCGCCCTTCCGTCGTTCCCCGCGCCCCACCGTACGGCGGATCGGGACACCGGGCAGGGGCTCGACAGCACGCCCGTGGTGCGGTAGCGGTGGCTCAGGCGGGCGCGGATGCGCGGCGCACGTCGGCCACGAGCCGCGCCGCCACGAGCTCGAACGGTTCGATCGAGCGTTCGGCGCGGCTCAGCACCACGGCGCCCTCCGAGCCGGCGATGATCGCGGCCGCAAGCCCTGGGGCTTCGGCGTCGGGCACGCCGCCGACCGTCAGCAGCTCGGCCAGGAGCACCCGCCAGCTGCGGAACACGGCCGCGGTCGCGGCGCCGAGGTCGGCCGAGTCGGTGGCGACCGTCACCGCCACGACCGAGCAGCCGATGCGGAAGTCGGCGCGCACGAGCAGCGTGCGCCACATCTCGAAGAAGTACTCCGCGACCTCGACGGCGCTCCGCCCCCGCGTCGACTCGAGCAGGGCCAGGGCCCGGCCGCCGGCGAGCTCGAGCGCCTCGCCGACCAGCTGCTCCTTGCCGTCGGGGAAGTGGTGGTAGATCGAGCCGCGCGGGGCGCCGGTGAGGGCGAGCACCTCTGAGAACGAGGTCTCCTGCAGTCCGCGTTCGGCGAGCAGCCGGGCGGCGCCCTCGATCATCTTGTTGCGCGCATCCGTCACCGGTTCAGTCTTGCAGAGCGGCGATCTCTGCCCGGGCCGCCTGCACGAGCTCGTCGTTGGTGTGGGCACGGCCGGCCAGACCCCAGCCGCCTGGGACGGCTTCGGTGAGCAGCACCCAGGTGCGCTCGGCGAGCGCCTCGTCCCCCGCGGCGTCGGCGACGATGCGGGTGAACTGCTCCACCACGGCGAGCTGCTGCTCGCGGTTCAGCGCACCGGCGTTCGTGAGCACCTGAACCCGCACGTAGTCGCTGTCGCCCTCGACGTTCGACAGGTCGCCGGCCAGCAGCTCGTGCACGAACGCGGCCGTGTTCTTGCGGAACAGCGGAATGTCGGGCACCTGCTCGATGCCCTTCAGCGTCGTGGCGAGGAGGGCGGCGAGGCCGTGCTTGTCGGCGAAGGTTCCGGTGGTGGCGTAGACGTCGATCATGGGCATGGCGGCCTCCTCGGCTGGTGTGCGGGCGGCGTGTCCGCTGGCTCGATCATGCATTATGACGATCGTCATAGTCAAGCTCACCACGTCGATGGGGAGTTGGATGGAGCCATGGACAGCGACGACGAGCGCAAGCGCACCGAGCAACTCACCACCGCCCCGAAGTCGGGGCCTGAGGATGCCGCACCGCGCATCGAGGTCTCCGAGACCGCCGAGGGCACGAAGCGGATCGACGTGCGCGACGACGCCGCCTTCCGGCCGGGTCGGGGCGCCGACGCGGACGCCGGCTAGTACCGCCCGAACCCGACCGCCCACGGGGCGACACGAATGAAGTCGTAGGCCGTCAGGCAGCCCAGACGG
>BADC01001096.1 GCA_000333435.1 Corynebacterium-like bacterium B27
CCACCCGTGCTCGACGGTGTGACGCACGAGGTCGTCCCACGACTCCCCCGCCTGCACCCGCAGCCGCACGAAGCCGGTCTTCGCCACGAGCTGCGCGATGCCACGACTGGCGACCCGGATGACCGTGCCGACGAAGCCCTCGTCGGCGACCACGACGTTCGACCCGCCGCCGAGCACGAACCAGTCGTCGCCCGACGCCCAGGTGTCGCGCGCCACCTCGAGCAGCTGTGGCTCCGTGGTCGCCGTGGCCAGGCGGGCCGCCGGGCCGCCGACCCGCAGCGTCGTCAGCGGGGCGAGCGGCGCATCGAAGACCGACGCCGCCTCCTCGGTGGGGTCGGTCATGGCAGCCGTACGCGCACCTGCGCCTTGCCGAGCACCGTGTCGTCGCCGACCGTGGTCGTGAGGTCGATGCGTGCGGTGCCCGCGGCTTCGTCGATCTGGCCGATCTTCGCCGTCACCGTCAGGTCGGCCCCCGCGACCGGGTCGACGACCACGGGCCGGGTGAACCGCACCTGGTAGCCGTCGACCAGCGTGGGGTCGCCGAGCCAGTCGATCACCGGCTGCACCGCGAGGCCCATGGTGAGCATCCCGTGCGCGAGCACGCCCGGCAAGCCCACCTCGGCGGCGACGTCGTCGCGGTAGTGGATGGCGTTGAAGTCGCCCGAGGCGCCGGCGTAGCGCACGAGCGAATCGCGGGTGAGGTGGTAGCTCGCCGCGGCCACCTGGTCGCCCACCGCGTAGGCGTGCACGACTTCGTGATCCTGCTCGCTCATGCGTCCCCCCTCACCACGAGGGTGGAGACGGCGGTGACGACGTGCTCCCCCTCGGCGTCGGTGACGACCGACTCGGCCACCACCATCGCGTTGCCACCGAGCGCTTTGACGCTCGTCACGGTCAGTTGCGCGCTCAGCTCGTCGCCGGCCACGATCGGGCGCGAGTAGTCGAAGCGCTGCTCGCCGTGCACCACGTGCGTGAGTTCGATGCCGGCGTCGTCTTCGGCGAGCAGCTGGGCGAGCGTGAGCTCCTGCACCACGATCGCGAAGGTGGGCGGCGCCACCAGGTCGTCGTACCCGGCAGCGCGGGCCGCCTCGACGTTGAGATTGATGGGGTTCGACGAGAGCACGGCGCGCGAGAACTCCCGCACCTTCTCACGCCCCACGAGGTAGGAGTTGGTCTTCTCGAACGCGCGTCCGACCAGGTCTGGGTTCACTGCCACGTTCCCAGTCTACGGAGGGGCACTGCGCATCCGCCCGCCGAGGCCCGGTCCACTAGTCTCGGAACGTGCGACTCGGAGTGCTCGACGTGGGCTCAAACACCGTCCATCTCATCGTCGTCGACGCGCATCCCGGTGCACGCCCGGTGCCGGCGGCCTCACACAAGTCGGTGCTGCGGCTCATGCGCTACCTCGAGGCCGACGGGAGCATCAGCGAGGCCGGGGTGACCGCGATCGTCGAGGCCATCTCGGCCGCGATGGAGGTCGCGCGCCGCGAGGGCATCGAAGAGCTGTTGCCGATGGCCACGTCGGCTCTCCGGGAGGCCACGAACGGCGAGGCGGTGCTCGCCGAGATCGAGGCGTCGACCGGTGTCGCGCTGCGCGTGCTGAGCGGGGCGGATGAGGGGCGGCTCACCTTCCTCGCCATCCGGCGCTGGTACGGCTGGTCGAGCGGCAACATCCTGCTCTTCGACATCGGCGGCGGCTCGCTCGAGATCGCGGCGGGCTCCGACGAGTACCCGGAGGTGGCGGTGTCGCTGCCGCTCGGCGCCGGGCGCACGACGGTTCAGTTCTTCCCCGACGACCCGCCGACGCCCGAGCAGATGCTCGTGCTGCGGGCGCACTCCCGAGCCGTGATGCGGGCGGATGCGCTCCCGCTGTTCGAGACGCTGCCGCCGTTCCAGCACGTGGTGGGCTCGTCGAAGACGATCCGTTCGCTCGCCCGGCTGGCCGGGTCGACGCGGCCGAACCCGGGTGGCGGCGAACCGACCGTGACGCTGCGGCGGGCCGACCTCAAGGACTGGATCCCGCGGCTCGGCCAGCTGCCCGCCGACGCCCGGCAGGCGCTGCCCGGTATCACCCCGGACCGCACCTTCCAGATCGTGGCGGGTGCCGTGGTGCTGCACTCGGTGATGAAGCTCTACGACGTGGAGGAGCTCGAGGTCTCGCCCTGGGCGCTCCGCGAGGGCATCCTGTTGCGCTACCTCGACGGCCTGGGTTGACCTCGTCGCGGGTCAGCGCGAGGAGGGTGAGCGCGAGACCGCCCACATCGCCACGGCGCTCGCAGCCGCGACGTTGAGGGAGTCGATGCCGTGCAGCATCGGGATCTGCACCACCGTGTCGGCCGCTCCCACGGCCTCGGGGGTGAGGCCCTCGCCCTCGGTGCCGAGCACCAGGGCGACCCGCTCGGGAACGCGGCGTTCGAACTCGCGCAGGCTGACCGCATCCGGAGTGAGCGCCAGCGCCGCCACATGGAAGCCGTGGTCGCGGAGCAGCGGCCCGAGCACCGGCCACTCCGGCGCCCGCGTCCAGGGCACCTGCAGCACCGTGCCCATGCTGACGCGGATGGCGCGCCGGTAGAACGGATCGCTGCAGCGCGGGGTGACGAGCACCGCATCCGCCCCGATCGCGCCGGCCGAGCGGAAGATGGCGCCCACGTTCGTGGGGTCGACGACGTTCTCGATCACCACCACGCGGCGAGCCCCGGCGAGCAGGTCCGCGGGTTCGGGCAGCGGCGGGCGGTTCATCGAGGCGATCAAGCCGCGATGCAGCAGGTAACCCGTGAGCTCGGCGAGCAGGTCGCCCGGGCCGACGAACACCGGAACGTCCGGATGCCCGGCCTCCGCCAGCGTCGCGAGCGCCTCCTGCTCGCTCGAACCCAGCGCGAGCACCGAGCGCGGAACGTGCCCGGCGCGCAGCGCCCGCTGCAGCACCAGCAGCGACTCGGCGAGGTAGAGACCGTGCTCGGCGCCGCGGGCTTTCTTCAGCGCGACGTCGGTCGCGTGCGCGTAATCGGCCAGGCGCGGGTCGTCGAGCCGCTCGACAGGGATGACGGGCATACCCCGAGCCTAGAGCCGGGCCGCGCCGTGCCGGGCTGCCTCAGGGTCGCGGGGCCGCGCGGGCGGGAGCGGGGGCGGAGGCGCGCGCCGCGACGATGGCGCGGGCGATCCCCCAGCCGAGGCAGGCGCCGACGACGTTGGTGATGACGTCGTTGACGTCGGCGGTGCGCCCGACATCGGAGACGTACTGCGTCACCTCGATCGCGACCGTGATCGCGAGCGCGAGCAGGAGAGTGGTGCGGAACCGCACCACGGCGGCGCCGAGCAGCAGCCCGAACGGCACGAACACGGCGACGTTGAGCACCGCGTCGACGGCGGAAGCCGGCCCGTCGACCACGATCGGCACGAGGTTCAGCCGCACCCCGAGCCCGGAGCCGGGCCGCAGCGTCATCACCGCTAGCGCGAGCAGCCACGCGCCGGCGAGCGGCAGCAGCACCCGCGCGTTCAGCCGCTGCCCGCTCACCGCAACGACGAGCGCCACCACGCAGAGCGTGCAGAGCAGCCCGGCGAAGAGCAGGTACAAGACGGAGGTGAGCATCGTGCACGCATCCTCCCACCCGCGCGTCACTGCCTCCTGAGGAAATCCGCTCAGCAGGACCCGCGTGCACCGCGTGACTCTTGGCTGAAGCGGCTAAGACGACATGCCGAAGTAAGACGATTCTTCACGGTCTTGAGGACTCAGACGCCAGCCTCATGCAGTCCCCCCGTGCGCGAAGCGACATCACAGTCCTCCCCACCCGGCAAAGGTGCTAGTTGGTCGGAAGGCTGCGACCACCGATTAGGGGCTGGGCAACACCAGGCCCTGCAGTTCGATCGAATCCCAGCGCGGATTGCGATCCTGGGGATAGAAGGCGACTGAAGTGTCGATGCGGAGACTCACGGCGTTGAGAGTGCATTCTTTCGCGACATCCGACACATCGATAGCTGCGCTAAGTCGCAGCAAGTGACGTCCAAACGATGCGTAAATTCTCTTCGCCGTTGGATAGAGAGCTGGCACTGTTTTGCCCATGCATGTGGTCCATGCGGCAAAGTCAGCCTCGGTCATGTCTAAAGGGACGTCAGAGATGGTCGCGAAGATGGTCTCGATCCGCGATGATCCTGCAGGTGACGCAGGAACAACGAACGGCACCTGCGAATCGAACGATGCACTAGGAGCCCCAGTTGCGTGCGCCACACTTGCACCCACGATTGATGGAAGACCGATCGTGATTATCAATGCCGTGGCGCCGACAATGGCGCGGACGCCTCGCGCATTTCGCTGAATGGACATTCGGCAGACCATCTGTCTCCTAGCTGAACAATTCTTATTAATGAGTGTTACTCATAAATTAGATCAATATCGTGCTGGATGCAAGAGAGGTTTGATGCCGTGCTAATCGACGGTGAAGGGCCGTGAAGGCAGCCCGCAACGTTTTCCGACAGGATCGTCGGAGCGCGCCGACACCACCAGGTGAGCTGCCAGATCCAGCGAGAACACCCCCAAAGCTCGAACGCTCTAGCCGACTCTGGGCCATGGCGTGGCTTGGAGGTCGCCGGAATGACTGAGGGCCCGCCGAGCGAACTCGACGGGCCCCCGGTGCGCTGCGATCAGTAGTTCATGTTGCTGACAGCAGCTGCGGTGCTGATGCCCACGATGATCGAGATGATGATGCCGAGCACGAGGAGCACCGCGCCGACGATGATGCCGGCGAGCGCGGGGGTGTTCTTGTAGCCGGCCTTGCGCGACTGGCTGAGCGCGACCGCCGAGATGATGAGGCCGATGAGGTTGAAGAAGATCGCCAGGATCAGGCCGACGATCCCGAGGGGCTTGCCCGGAAAGTCCTGCCCGGGCGGGGCGGCCTGCGGGGTGTTTGCGGGTGATGCGGTCATGGTGATTCCCTCCAAGGTTGAGTGTTCCGACATGAATGTAGCGGGATTCGTCGCATTCGGCACCCCCTGAAGCGGGGTGTGACGGGAACAAGTACCGCCGGGCGGTGTTGCACTCGGTGTGGATGACGAGGTGGAGCGGTTCGCCACGGTGGTGGTCGTGGGCGCCGGGCAGGCGGGCCTGTCGGCGGCCTACCACCTGCAGCGACGCGGTTTCGTGAGCGCGCTCGAGCATCCGGATGCGGAGCAGAGCTTCGTCGTGTTCGACGCGTCCACGGCACCCGGTGGTGCGTGGCAGCACCGCTGGGAGTCGCTGCGGATGGCCACCGTGAACGGCATCTTCGACCTGCCGGGCCTCGCGAAACCACCGATCGACGACACCGAGCCCAGCCGCACCGCGGTCCCGCGCTACTTCGCCGACTACGAGCGGCGATTCGCCTTCCCGCTGCTGCGCCCCGTCGAGGTCACCGCAGTCGAGCGCGTCGACGACGACCCCGACGGGCTGCTCGCCGTGACGACGGGCGCGGGCCGCTGGCTCACGCGGTCCCTGATCAACGCCACCGGCACCTGGACCAATCCGACCCTCCCCACCTACCCCGGCCAGGAGACGTTCCTCGGCCGGCAGCTGCACACCCGCGACTACCAGGGGCCCGAGGAGTTCGTGGGGCACCGTGTGGCGGTGGTGGGCGGCGGCATCTCGGCGGTGCAACAGCTCGAGGAGATCTCCCGGGTCGCCCCCACCGCCTGGTACACCCGCCGCGAACCCGTCTTCCTCGCCGGCGAGTTCGACCACGAGACGATCGGGCGCGACACCATCGCGCGTGTCACCGCGGATGTCGAGGCCGGCCACCGCACCGGCAGCGTGGTGTCGTACACCGGACTGGCCTGGACCCCGTACGCGCTCGCGGCCCGCGACCGCGGCGTGCTGGAGCGCCGCCCGATGTTCACCGCCATCGAGCCCCGCGGCGTGCGCGAGGCCGACGGCAGCTTCACCTCCGTCGACGTCATCCTCTGGGCCACCGGCTTCCGGGCTGCCCTCGCGCACCTCGAACCCCTGCACCTCACGAACGCCGAGGGCGGGATCGCGCTCCGCGGCACGCGGGTGGCGGCCGACCACCGCATCCACCTCATCGGCTTCGGACCGTCGCAGTCGACCGTCGGCGCGAACCGGGCCGGGCGCGACGCGGTGGCCGAGATCGTGCGCGAACTCAGCGCGCCGAGCGGATCGCGTGCGCCGCGTTCACCAGGGCCAGGTGACTCAGCGCCTGCGGCAGATTCCCCAGGAACTCCCCGCTGACCGGATCGATCATCTCGGCGAACAACCCGACGTCGTTGGCCGAGTCGACGAGTTCGGTCATCCGTTCCGTCGCCTCGTCGACGTGGCCGAGCTCGGCGAGCGCCTGCACGAACCAGAAGCTGCAGGCCACGAACGACCCCTCCTCCCGCTCGGCGCCGCTGTAGCGGTAGACGTGGGGGCCCACCGCGAGTTCCGAGCGGATGTGGTCGACCGTCGCGCGCATCCGTTCCTCCGGCCCGAACGGGCTGCCGGCGTGCAGGAGGATCGACGCGTCGAGCGCGTCGGCCCCGGGGTAGGCGACGTAGGCGTTGCGTCGGCGCGACCAGCCGTGCTTGCCGATCCACTTCTCGAGCAGCCGCAGGTTGCGCTGCCAACGTTCGAGGTCGTCGGCGCCCGGATGCAGTTCGCCGAGTTCGGCGAGCCGGCAGGCATCCTGGAGGGCCCGCCAGCAGCCGATCTTGCTCGTCACGTAGTGCCGGCGGCGGGGCAGCTCCCACATGCCAGAGTCTTTCTTCGGCCACATCCGGCAGGCACTGTTGGCGAAACCGACGAGGAGTTCGGCCGACGCCCCGTCGAGGATGTTGCCGGCCTCGACGTACTGCCGCATGATGCCGAGCACGTCGGCGTAGACCCCCAGCTGCAGCTGGCCGGCGGCCTGGTTGCCGACGACCACCGGGCCGATGCCCCGCCAGCCCTCGGCGGCGGTGGTGCGCACCCCGCCCGGCGTCGCGCCGTTCAGGGTGAAGAGGATGCCGAGCTCGTCGCCGTGCCGCTTCAGGGTCTGCAGCACCCAGGAGACGGCGGCATGGGTCTCCTCCCGCAGCCCGAAATGGGTGAGCGCGCCGACCGCGTAGGAGAGGTCGCGCACCCAGGCGTAGCGGTAGTCGTAGTTCTTGCCGCCCGCCGGCGCCTCGGGGAGACCGGTGGTCGCGGCCGCGGCGATGGCGCCGGTCGGCGAGTGGATGAGCAGCTTGAGCGCGAGCGCGCTGCGCTGCACGGCCTCGGCGAATGGGCCCTCGTAGTCGAACACCGCCGACCAGTGCGCCCAGTTGTCGATGGTGCGGTCGATGCCCTGGTCGACGATGTGCGGATCGGGCAGGTGGATGGGCTCGTCGTCGGTCGCGCAGAGCGCCAGCAGGTGCCGGGAGCCGGGCGTGGTCGTGAACGCCCCCTCGAAACGCTGCGAGCCCGCGGCGTCGCTGCGGCCGTGGCCGAAGCCGACGAGCACCAGGTCGACCGTGCCGATGCGCAGCAGTGGGCTGTGCACCGTTTCGATGCGCCGCACCGGCCGGTCGCCGCGGTGGCGCCGCGGCGCTGCGCCGAGGACGTCGCCCGGCACGACCGCCCAGCGGAACGTCATCGAGCCGCGCACCCCGTCGATGCGTCGGGCGAGCTCCGCCCAGGGCAGGCGGCCGGCGACGCCGGTGACGAGCGCATCCGTCACCGTCGCCTCACCGGCCGCCGTGGTGAAGGTCGTGCGCAGCACGTTGGTGCCCGGCAGGTACTCGCGGCGCGAGCGGAACTCGCCCTCGGGCTGCAGCGCGAAGTACCCGCCGTTCCGCTCGTCGACGAGCGCCGCGAACACGGGCGGTGTGTCGAGCGCGGGCACCGGCAGCCAGTCGATGCGCCCGTCGAGCGCGACCGCGGCCACGGTGCGCCCGTCGCCGATGAACGCGTAGTCGCGGAGCGCCGCGTACCCGTCAGATCGTGGCAACGGACCCCGAATCGACGCGGTAGTTCGACCCGTTCACGAACGACGCGGCCTCGGAGCACAGGAAGGCCACGACGGCCGCCACCTCCTCGGGCTCGCCGCGCCGCTTCAGCTCCATGTAGGGGCGTTCCTCGTCGAGGAACGACTCGATCGCCTGCTTGGTCGTGACCCCGAGTTCGGCGCTGCGCTTCTGCATCATGGCATCGGTCATGGGCGTGTGGATGAAGGCGGGCGACACGGCGTTCACGAGCAGCCCCTCGAGGGCGTACGACCGCGACAGGCCCTTCGCGAGCGCGAGGATGCCCGCTTTCGCCACGCAGTACGGCAGCTCGTCGTCGTAGGGCTGCACGGCGTCCTCCGACGCGAGGTAGACCAACCGGCCCCAACCGCCCTTGCGCAGGTCGGGCAGGAACTCGCGGGTGAGCCGCACCGGGCCCACGAGGTCGGTCTGCAGGGTGGTCAGCCAGCCCTCGTCGGTGATCTCGTCGAACCGGCCCTGCGCGCCCGTGACGCCGGCGGCCTGCACCAGGATGTCGATCTCGCCCACCGCATCCGCCACGCTCGCGTGCAGGGCGGCGAGCGAGTCGACGCTCGTGATGTCGGCGGCGAAGGCGAACAGCCGACCCTTCGGTGCCTTCAGCTTGGCAGCCGCCTCGTCGAGCTCTTTCTGCTGCAGGTCGGTGATGACGACCGCCGCGCCCTCCTCGAGCAGCAGCCGCGCGGTGTGCCAGCCGATGCCCGAATCGCCGCCGGTGACGAGCGCGGTCTTGCCCGTGATTCCGAGGTCCATCAGTGGGCGGGGGTTCCGCCGGTGACCGCGATGGTCTCGCCCACGATGAAACTGGCCTCCTGCGAGGCGAGCAGCACGAAGGGCGGCGCGAGTTCGGCGGGCTGACCGGGGCGGCCGAGCGGGGTGTCCTCACCGAACGACTCGATCTTCTCGTTCGGCACGAACGCGGGCTGCAGCGGCGTCCAGACCGGCCCGGGTGCCACCCCGTTCACGCGGATGCCGCGCTCGGCCAGCTGCTGGCCCATCGCCCTGGTCCAGTTCGCGATGCCCGCCTTCGACACGGCGTACTCGGCGAGCGAGGGCGAGGGCACGAAGCCCTGGATGCTCGAGCAGGTGATGATGGCGGCACCGGGCTCGAGGTGTGGCGAGGCCGCCTTGGTGAGCCAGAACAGCGGGTAGATGTTGGTCTTCAGCACGTGGTCGAGGGTGTGCGTCTCGAAGTCGTCGATCGAGTCGACGGTGGGCATGGTGCCGGCGATGATGGCGAGGATGTCAACACCGCCGAACGCCTCGACCGTCGCCTCGACGAGCGCGGCGTTGGTGGCCTCGTCCTGCAGGTCGCCGGGGAAGAGCAACGCCTTCTGGCCGGCGGCCTCGACCAGCGCGGCGACCTCTTCGGCCTGAGCCTGCTCCTCGGGCAGGTAGGAGAGCGCGACATCCGCCCCCTCGCGGGCGTAGGCGATGGCGACCGCGCGGCCGATGCCCGAGTCGGCGCCCGTGACGATGGCCTTCGGCCCGGCAGGCGGCTGTTGCCGACGTAGCTCTCCTCGCCGTGATCGGCCGCGGGGTTATCTCGTGGATGTCGCCGGGGCCGCTCTGCTGCTGGGGCGGGAAACGGCGGGGCCGGGTAATGGTTGGTGGGGTCTGGGGTGTGTACATGGTCGACATGCGGCTCACCGTATGCCCGCATCCGGATACCTGGCCACCCCCCTGGCGAACAGCGGCAAGAGGCGTAGCGTCGATGGCGTCTCTTCCGACAGACCGATCACAACCGATCAAGGCACACAGAAAGTCAGACGATGACCACAACGATGGAGAACCCCAAGACCACAACGACCGCCCCGGCCGATGCGGGCGCCCGCACCACTCGCCGGCAGAACGCCGAGCGCGGATTCAAGGCTTCCAAAGAGCTCACCGACAACCTGCAGAAGGTGCTGGTCGACCTGATCGAGCTGCACCTGCAGGGCAAGCAGGCGCACTGGAACGTGGTGGGCAAGAACTTCCGTGACCTGCACCTGCAGCTCGACGAGATCATCGACGCCGCGCGCGAGTTCAGCGACGTCGTCGCCGAGCGCCTCCGCGCGCTGCACGCGGTGCCCGACGGGCGCAGCGACACCGTCGCCGCGACCACGACGCTGCCCGAGTACCCGAACGGCGAGGTCGACACGGCCGAGACCGTCGACCTCATCACGGAGCGCCTGGAAGCCGCGGTCGGCACCATGCGCGACGTGCACGACGAGGTCGACGAGGCCGACCCGACGAGCGCCGACATCCTGCACGGCATCATCGAGCGGCTCGAGCAGTACGCCTGGATGGTCAGCGCCGAGAACCGCAAGCCGGCGAAGCGCTGAGCGGGGCGGCGATCATGGCGGTGCAGAGCGGCAACGACGACGAGACCGTGCAGAAGGACATGTCCTACAGCCCGGCGAGCGGCCGGGAGACCGAGCGGGCGCAAGAGGCGCCGCGCGACTCCGCCCACTTCGACGACCCCGACATCGACGCCTCGGCCGTGAAGTCGGTGCCGGGTGAGGGCGGCCCCGACGACGCGGGCGACGTCGACGTCGATGACGAGGCCATCCGCGAGCTGATCGCCCGCCGGCAGCCCGGCGAGGTCTGATCGACCGGGCGGCGCTCACTCGGCGGCGAGGAGCCGCTGAAGGGTGTCGGCGTTCCGCACCGCGTTGCCGCCGCCGTCGTTGTTGAAGTACAGGTACACCTCGCGCCCCGCCCGCTCCCACTCCCGGCACCGATCGGCCCACCAGCCGAGATCGGTGTCGGAGTAGGAGCCGGCGTAGAGATACCCGTGGTCGGGCCCGTGCAGGCGCACGTACACGATGTCGCTGGTGGCGCGCAGGATGCACGGCAGCCCCGCCCCGCTCATCACGCAGTAGGCGGCGCCATGCCGTTCGAGCAGCCCGAAGACCTCCTCGACCTGCCAGCTGGGGTGCCGGAACTCGACCGCCACGCGAAGCCACCAGGGCAGGGCCGAGAGGAAGTAGTCCAGGCGAGCGTCGTCCCGCTCCGAGGTGGGCGGCAGCTGCACGAGCAGCACGCCCCGCTTGTCGCCGAGCTCGTGCCAGCCGCGGGCGATGCGCCGGGCCCAGGCCTCGGGGGCGTAGAGCCGCTTGGCGTGGGTGAGTCCGCGCGGGGCTTTGACCGACATCCGGAACCCGTCGGGCAGCCGCCGGCGCCACGCCGCGAAGCTCGCGTCGCGCGGCCAGCGGTAGTGGCTGGCGTTCAGTTCGACGGTGCCGAAGCGGCCGAGGTAGTGCCGAG
>BADC01001095.1 GCA_000333435.1 Corynebacterium-like bacterium B27
CGCTCCCCCGAGAGAGCGATTGCCTCGAGCCCCGTTAAGCGGGTGGAATCATCGACCGTTAAATTGGTGCTAACCAGCCGGCGGTCAGCCGCCGCGCAGGGCGTAAGCCTCGGAAATGGCGTGGTACATGGGCTTTGGTCTAAGCGCGGTATCGAGAGGCAGTCCGCGATTGGGGCCACCGCCCGCGCCGGGGGATTCGAGCCAGCTGCACCGGTCGGAAAGGCCCCAGGTGGTGATGCTGCCGACCGCGCGGTTGGCCATCGCGACATCGAGATAGCGGCGCACCGCGTCCGCCACCCGCGCGTCGCGCTCGGCCGTCGGGAGCGCGCCGTTCGCCTCCTTCACGTCCAGCTCGCTGATCCGGATCTCGAGGCCCAGGCTGCCGACGTCGTCGAAGAATTGCGCCAGCACCTTCGGATCGAAATGCTCCTGCTTGGCGAGTTCCAGATGCGCCTGCATGCCGAGGCCGTCGATCGGCGCGCCGCTGGTCTTCAGCCCTTCCAGCAGCTTGAGCAGCAGGTAGCGCTTGTCGCGCTCGACCGGGAAATCATAGTCCAGCCCGAACTCGTTGATGAACAG
>BADC01001094.1 GCA_000333435.1 Corynebacterium-like bacterium B27
TCGCGGCGAGACCCCTCGGTGCCCGTGTTCGCGCCGGCCGGCGGCACCTCTATCTCTCGGTGCACTCGCTCGCCCAAGCGACGATCGGCGCGCTCGACCGGGGCGAACCCGGCCGCGCCTACCTGGTGGGCGATGAGAACCTGCGCTTCCGCGAGTTCTTCCAGTTGGTGGCGGATGCCGCAGGCTCGGCCCTCGTCATCGAGGAGCGCGACGAGAACCAGCCGTTCCAGCCCGATCGGTTCATCGTGCCGGGGCGCGGGGCGGTGATCTCGTACGAACCCGATCCGCACGAGGTCGACCTCCTCGGCTACGACCGGGGGGATGTGGAGCGAGCGGTGGCGGAGGTGGTGCAGCTGTGTTCGGGAGAACGCTGAGACGGGCATCCGTAACAACCAATCGCTTGCTAGGCTGGCAGGACGGCGACGTGCAGCGGTGCACGAGAGGGAGCGGACGATGAAGATCGTGGTGCTGGTCAAAGAGGTGCCGGACACCTACGGCGACCGCAAGCTGAATCTGGAGAGCGGCCTGGCCGACCGGGCCGCGAGCGACGCGGTGCTCGACGAGATCGGCGAGCGCGCGCTCGAAGTGGCTCTCGCCTACGCCGACGGGCACCCCGGTACGGAGGTCGAGGTGCTGACCGTGGGGCCGGAGTCGGCGACCACGACGTTGCGGAAGGGGCTGGCGATGGGCGCCGCATCCGGAGTGCACGTCGTCGACGACGCTCTGCTCGGAGCCGACCTCACGCTCACCGCCGAGACGATCGCGGCGGCGCTGCGCACGACGGGGTTCGACCTCGTGATCACGGGCAACCAGTCCACCGACGGGTCGGGCGGGGTGATGGCCGCCATGCTCGCGGACCACCTCGGGGTGCCGGCCGCGACGGCGCTGTCGACGGTCACAATCGGTG
>BADC01001093.1 GCA_000333435.1 Corynebacterium-like bacterium B27
CACCTCGGGGTTCGAGAGATCGGCGGGACCGAGGTCGGGCCGCGCCGTCAACACCTCCGTGGCGGCAGACTCGAAGCGTGCGTTCGGCGGCAGCACCACCCGCGACCGGATGGTGTGCGCCTCGCTCTCGAGCGCGCCCCACTCATCCGCCGCCGCGAGCCACGCCGGGTCGAAGGTGTGCATGGCGCCGACCACCACCGGCACCCCGGTCTCGCGGCTGACCTCGGCGATCTGCGCCGCCTGCTCCCGGTCGGTCGCGAACGGCTTCTCGCACAGCACGGCCCGCTTGCCCGCGCGCATCGCGGCGATCGCCTGCGGCGCGTGGAACGAGCTGGGGCTGCAGATCGCCACCACCTCGACGGCCTCGTCGTCGAGCAGCTCCTCGAGCGAGCTCACCGGTCGGGCGCCCACCCGGCCCGCCACGGCGGCCGCGACCTCGGCGTTCACGTCCATGATGCTCCGCACCGCGAACTGCTCCGGCAGCCGGGCGAGGGTGGGGAGGTGGATGGCCTGCACCACCGGCCCCGCCCCCACGATGCCCACGCCGAGCGGCGCCGCGGTCATCGGGCGTCCTCCGTGAGCGGCGCCTCGGCGGTGGGCGTCTCGGCGAAGTACGGCTCCGCCAGCAGGTTCTCGCGCGCGAGCACGGCGCTCTCGAACGGCGTGCCGTGCTTGGGCAGGTCGACCTCCACCACGTACCAGCCCCCGTACCCGGGCGGCAGCGCGGCCAGCACGCCCGCGAGGTCGAGGTCGCCCGTGCCCGGCTCGGCCCAGATGCGGTAGCCGCGGGTGGCGTCGAAGTAGTTCGCCCCGTCGCGCAGCACGGCGGTGGCCGCCGACGAGTCCAGGTCTTTCAGGTGGATGCCCGCCACCCGGTGTGAACGGATGCCGCTACGCCGGCTGGTCCGACGGCCGCTCGTGGACGCGGTGCGACGGCGAGAGCGAGGGCCGGGAGGGCACGCTGAGCGGTGCGGTACCGGGCGACGCGCTGGCGTTCCGCACCGACGGCCGGGGGGCG
>BADC01001092.1 GCA_000333435.1 Corynebacterium-like bacterium B27
CGGGTTTCTGTCGATGTAGTTCTGGCTGTGGTGTAGAGCCCCACGCCCATGTCCGGGAGGTCTCGACGTTGGGCTTGCCGATGATCGTGGCCCCCACGCCCTCGGCCTCGGCGATGAACGGCGCCTGCACGACGGCGGCGTCGATGTCGCCCGCGGCCAGTGCCGCCGGCATCTGCCCGAACGGCAGCTGCACGAGGTTGATGGATGTCGTGTCGACGCCCTCCTTGGCCGCCATGTCCCACGCCGCGAGCGTGTTCAGCGAGGAGAGACCGATCACACCGAGGGTCTTGCCGCCGAGGTCTCCGGCGGAGGCGATGCCGGAGTCCGGGCCGGCCACGAGCGCGTTGCCCTCGTCGGGCTCCTCCGTGGCCTTCTGCTGCCCCTCGACCGTTGCGACGGCCCGGATCGGGATGTCGTTGAGGTTGGCGTTGATGACGTGCACCACGGTGGCGAATCCGAAGTCGTACTGGCCACTCGCCACGCCCGAGATGATGGCGGCGACGTCGGTCTGCGGCACCAGTTCGACCTCCAGGCCGTGCTCGGCGAAGATGCCGTCCTGGATGCCCAGGTAGATCGGCGCCGTCTGGGCCGAAGGGTTGGTGGCGACGGTGATCTTCGTCAGCTCGCCGGAGCCGGCGGCGGAGTCCGTGCCGGCGTCGGAGCTGCCGGCACAGCCCGCGAGCAGCGCCGTCGCTGCCACGAGTGCGCCGGCGGCGAGAAGTGATTTCCTAGACATTCGCGATGTCCCTTCGATAGGTGTGGGTGCTGGAGTCGCTCGTGGTCGAGGCCACCGCCATGACTGCTCCTTCGCAGCCGTGGCGAACGGGATCCGCCTGTGCTGTGTGCTCCGTCCGGGCAGGCGACTTCAGCATCGAGTTCGCCTGGGGCCGTGCGGCGCGGTGGCTGCGGGGCACGCTGTGCCCCCCGCGACTTTCGTTCAGGCTAATCTCCGTGTGATGCTCCGGAATGGCCCGAAAGCTATTACGTGATAACGCTTGGAACGACACCGGCGCCTAGTTCCTCGTGACCAGCACGCCACCGTCGATCACGAAGACCGAACCGGTGATGTGGCGGGCGGCGGGAGAAGCGAGGAGGAGGGCCAGACCCTCGATCTCCGCCGGATCGGCGATCCGTTTGGTGGCGGTCGCCGCAGTGAGCGCCTCGATCATCCCGGTGTTGCCGGGGTTCTTGGCGCCGATCGCGGTGAGGAACGATCCCGGGGCGATGACGTTCACGTTGATCCCCCGCGAGGCCAGTTCCGCCGCCGCGTTCTGGGCGAACAGGGTCACTGCCGCCTTCGAACTGGAGTAGGCGTATCCGACGAGCGGGTCGGGCGCGAGGCCCGCCACCGAAGAGGTCACCACGATGCGGCCGTCACCCTCGTTCATGTGCCGCGCCGCGGCGCGAACGGTGTTCATCAGGCCGGTGAGGTTCACGTCGATGACACCGTTCCAGCGCTCCTGATCGATCTCCGCGAGCGCCCCGACGCCGAATCGGTGACCGAGGCCGGATGAGATGCCCGCGTTCGCGAACACGATGTCGAGCCCGCTGCCCCAGGCCGCCGCTTCGGCCATCACGGCGTCCATCGCAGCCGGGTCGCGCACGTCGGCGAGCGCCGCTCTGACGACACATCCTTCGGCGGCGAGATCGGCGACCGCGCGGTCGAGGGTGTCGGCGACCGCATCCACCAGCACGACCCGGGCTCCGTTGCGGGCGAGCACACGGGCAATGGCGAAGCCGAGGCCGCTGGCCGCGCCCGTCACCACCGCGCCACGACCCGTGACGGAGAAGAGCACCTCCGGATGTGAGGGGTGGGGGGCTCCGGACGAGCCCGCCCGGCCTGTGATCGAAGACTCCATGGTCACCTTCCGTTCCACGGGCGCATCTCGAGGAAGTTCGTCAGAACCGCCGGTTTCGCCACGTCGTTCCAGATCAGTCCGATGCTGAGCCTCGGCGGCACCCCGGCGATCGGCCGGTAGGCCACCCCCTGCTGCGGAGCCAGCTTCGCCGACGACGGGGCGAACCCCACGCCGAGGCCACCGGCGACCAGACCGAGGGCGACCCAGGTCGAGTTCACCTCGTGCGCGACCCGCGGACTGAAGCCGGCCTCGTTGCAGACCGAGAGGTAGTAGTCGTGCAGCGCGGGCTCCACCCGGCGGTCGATGAGGATGATGTCCTCCTCGGCGATGTCGCTCAGCTCGATCTCCTCCTTCTCGGTGAGCGGATGCCCCTCAGGAAGCACGAGACTCACGTCCTGTGACGAGATGGCCTCGTAGGCGAGGTCGTCACGCAGCTCGACCGGCAGCCGGGTGAAGGCGCAGTGCACCGTACGGCTCGCCGTCTGGTCGAGCGCCTGGCGACTGGTCAGCTCGGCGAGCCGGATGCGCACCTTCGGGTATTCCTTGCGGTAGCGGCGGAGAGCGCGCGGCAGCAGATCGGCGAGCGCGGGCTGGATGAAGCCGATGTTGAGATGCCCCACCTGCCCGCGGCTCACCGCGACGGCCCGGGCCTTCGCTCCGTCGGCTCGGGCCAGCACGGCGATCGCCTCCTCGAGGAAGGTCTTGCCGGCTTCGGTCAGGGTGACGTGCCGTCGGTCGCGTTCGAGGAGCATCAGGCCCAGCTCGTTCTCGAGGGCGCTGATCTGCTTGCTCAGGGCGGGCTGCACGATGTGCAGGTTCTCCGCCGCTTTGCGGAAGTGCAACTCCTCGGCCACCGCCACGAAGTACCGCAGGTGCCTCAGTTCCATGACGTCTCCGCTTCGAGCGCGATCGCCTCGAGCACCGCCTCGGGCCGTTCGACGTGCGGCAGATGCCCGGCGCGCGGGATCACCGTGCTCCGCGCATCCGGGAACACGGACTGCCAGCTCCGCAGGTAGGAGACCGGCACGATGCCGTCGGCCTCGCCCCACACGAGGTCGACCGGGATCGCATGCTCACGCACGAGCGTCACGGCGCGGGCGCCGAGGCTCGGGTCGTGCATGTAGGGGTCGGCGGCGATGCGCTGCGCCGTCGCGCGGCTCCGGGCGAGGCGGGCGTGGACGAGCGGGTCGGGTGCCGCCTCCCGGGCAGCGCGACGCCGGTCCTCCGCGTACACGGTCGCTTCGAGGGCCGCGTCGGGGTGGAGTTCGAAGACGTTCGGCGCGCTGCCGTCACCGGCCAGACCGGCGGGGTCGATCAGGACGAGCCGGGCGACGCGGTCCGGCACCAGCAGGGCGAGCTCGACGGCCGTCCAGCCGCCGAGCGAACAGCCGACGAGAATCATCCGGTCGATGCCGAGGGCATCGAGCAGGTCGCGGTGGACTGCCGCGATGTCGGCGACGCTCCGGATGCCGCAGTCGTCGCTGTCGAGGAATCCTGGGTGGTCGGGTCGCACCACGCGGTGGTTCTCGGCGAGCATCGCCAGCACGGGGAGGAAGGCCCCGGCATCCCCGACGCCGTGCAGGTAGACGAGCTCCGGCCCGCTACCCGCACTGAGCACCCGGATCGTGCCGCTCGGGAGAACGAGGTGCTCGGTACCTACTGCAGTCACGGGTGCTCCTTCGCACGGTCACGCCTCATTGCGACGATCGGACTTCGGTGATCACTGTAAGTGTTGTTCGGGGCCGGTTGCTAATACCGGAAAGCATCATTGTGATCTCCATGAGTGATCACAGCTCCCCTGGGGCCCTGGCCGGTTCGGCGAGGCGAGTGACCGATCACCGCAAGTGCTCACAGGATCACGACTGGCGCTTGGCGATGATCGAACTCCGGCAAGTACCGTGAGGCCAACGCAATCGACGCCGTCGTCGGCGGGCCACGCTGCCCCTGCGCGCGGCACACGACTTTGGGAGCAGCAGTGAAACTCGCCCTCTTCGACGAGCACCGCCTCGGTGTCGTGCTCGAGGACCGCATCGTCGACGTGACAACCGCGGTCACATCGCACGAGAGCGATCCGACCACCGCGGGATGGTGGCGTGGCCTCTGCCGGGACTGGGCGTCGCTCGCGCCGCGCATCGCCGATGCGGCACGCTCCCGGGAGTCGGTCCCGCTCGCCGACGTCACCCTGCAGGCACCCGTGCTCAACCCGTCGAAGATCATCGCGGCGGCCAGCAACTACCGCGAGCACGTGGCGGAGATGCACGACGTGCAGGCCCGCACCCTCGGCGCCGTGCACTCCTGGATGATGGAGTTCGACGTGTTCTTGAAGGCGCCCTCCTCGATCACGGGCCCGGCGGGGCCGGTCGTCCTGCCCCCGGCGGTGCTCGCCGACGGGAACGAGATCCATCACGAATCGGAGCTCGTCGTGATCAT
>BADC01001091.1 GCA_000333435.1 Corynebacterium-like bacterium B27
CCCGCGTGTTCGCGTCGAAGGAGAGCGACAAGTCGGCCCGCGTCGACTGGACGACCGGCACGAACGGGGCACCCCTCCTCTCCGGCTCGATGGCCTCGCTGGAATGCACGGTGACCGACGTGCAGGAACAGTCGACGCACATGCTGATCGTCTGCCAGGTCACCCGGGCCGTGCACGAGCCGGCCGCCGCGCCGCTCGTGTTCTTCCGCAGCGCGATGACCGCGGGCGAAGCCCTGCAGACCTCGGCGCTCGAGCGGGCGGCCGCGCGGGCCGCGGCGACCGTGGCGGCCGGGGCGGCGACTCCGGTCGCGGACGCCCGGTGAGGGCACTCGTCTGGCGCGGACCCTTCGTGCACGAGCTCGCAGAACTCGACCGCCCGGCCGCGGGCGCGGACGAGGTTCTGGTCGAGGTCGCTCGCGTCGGCATCTGCGGCTCCGACGTCACCGCGCACAAGGGCGTGATGGGCATCTCCAAGCCGGGTGCCGTCCGTGGCCACGAGTTCGCAGGAACGGTGGCGGATGCCGGCGCTTCCGCGCTCACCGTCGGCACCCGCGTCAGCGTCGATCCCGTCGTCCCGTGCGGACGCTGCCGAGCCTGCGCCGAGGGGCGGACGAGCTCGTGCTCCGACATCCGGATCGTGGGGGTGCACCGGCCCGGGGGCTTCGCGACCTTCGCCGTGGTACCGGCTCGCAACGCCCATCCGGTGCCCGACACCCTTTCCTGGGAGGCCGCAGCCACGGCCGAACCGCTCGCGCAGGCCCGCCACGACGTGCGCCGAGCCGCCGAGCTCGGTCCCGTGGGGGACTGTCTGGTGATCGGCAGCGGCTCGATCGGTGTGCTGATCGTGCACGCTCTGCGGCTCGAAGGAGCGACGAGCATCACCGTCGTCGATCCGGTCGCATCGAAGCACGCAGCCGCGCTCGGCGCCGGCGCCACCGGCTGCGTGACGGACGTCGACGCCCTCGCCGCGGCATCCTTCGACACCGTCTTCGACGTCGTCGGTGTGCCGGCGACCCGGGGTGCGGCGATCGCCCGCGCGCGCAACGGCGGCACCGTCGTGGCCGTCGGCCTCGGTGCCGACGAGGTGGCGGTGCCCTGGTTCGACCTCGTGCGCCGTGAGGTCACGGTGCGCGGAGCGAATTGCTTCACGGCCGAAGACTTCGCCACGGCGCTGAGCTGGCTCATCGACGGCACCGTCACCCTCGCGGACGACCACCGGGTCGTCGACCTGGCGCGCGGCGCAGAGGTGTTCGCCGGAATCGTCGATCACAGCGATCCGTTCGCGGGCAAGACCTTCTTCGCGCCCTGAGCGACCTGTCAGACGTGCGCGTAGATCGGCGAGCGCACCGTGCGGGTCAACCGGGCGTCGACCACGAACGGTCCACGAGACCGGTCCCACGAAGCGAGTGCCGGTTCGAGTTCGTCGATCGCCTGCACCACGGCGCTCTGCGCGCCCATGCCTGCGGCCAGGGCGGCGATGTCGCCGTAGCCGAAGATCGCCTGCTCGACCGGCACGCCCCAGTCCTGCATGTGCACGAGCTCCGATCCGGCGGCGCCGTCGTTCATGCACACCACCAGCAGCGGCACGCGCTCGCGCACGACGGTCTCGAGGTCGCCGAGGGTCATGTAGAGACCGCAGTCCCCGATGAAGAGGACCGATGTGGTCCCCGGGTCGGCGACGGCGCTCGCGAAGCTCGCCGCAAGGGCACTGCCGACCGCGCCGAAGTCGGGCATCCAGATCAGTGAACGGGGCTGCCGATGGCGGAGGTAGAGCATCGGGAACGCCCCGAAGTGCCCGTTGTCGACGACGATGCGGCGCCGGCGGGGCAGCAGCCGCTCGAGCTCCAGACTGAGCACACGCGGGTCGAGCAGACCTCCGCCCGAACGGTCGTCGTCGCGGGCCACGCCTTCCGGGGCGAGGGGCTCGAGAACCCGCGGGCGTCGTCCGCGGGCGCGCAGCTCCGCCACCAGGGCGGATGCTCCGGCACGCGCGTCGGCGTCGATCACGACGGTGGCGGCGGCGCCCTCGATCGCGCCGGTCGCGGGGTCGACGGATGCCCGGCGAACGATGTCGGCGAGGGTCGAGATGGCAGCGGTGGGCGCGGTGTCGATGCGCACCACGGTGCGCCCCCGGATGAACTCGCCCTTGCGGGTCTGGAAGGTGTTGAGCGACACGCCGACGGCGATCAGGCAGTCCGCGCGCTCGATCAGCCGTTCGGTCTCGCCGATCGAGAAGCCGCCGAAGGCCCCGATGACGGCCGGATGCTCCCCGAGCGCCCCCGACGCCGGAACCGAGGTCGCGACGCGAGCACCGAGCAGTTCGGCGAGCTCGAGCACCTCGGCGGAGGCATCCGCCTCCACCACTCCCCGGCCCACCACGATCAGCGGCGCGGCCACCCGCTCGAGGGCGTCGGGCGCCGCCGCGACCTGGGCGGCCGACGGCCCCGCGCCGCGACGTCGACGACGCCCTCACCGTGCGCGGCGGCGCGATCCGCGGCCGCGAGCGGCTCGGCGGTCACCTTGTCGAGCCCGGCCGGCATCACAAATGCGATCGCGCGCCGCTCCGTCCGTGCTCGCTCGATCGTCTCGATCAGCCGGGCACCGGCATCCGCACCGTCCGCTCGGACGCTCAGGATACCGAGCGGGCCGAGCAGCGCCTCGGGAGCGAGAGCCTGCATGCCGCCCGCGAACGGGAACCGCGCGGGATCGAGATTGGACGAGTCGCTCACCAGCAGCACCATCGGGCTGCGGCCGCGATCGGCCGTGAGCATCGCCGTGATCGTGTTCGTGAAGCCGGGGCCCTGCGTCACGGTGGCCCAGCCGAGTCGCCCGGTGCTCCTGGCGTGGCCGTCGGCGGCGCCGATCGCGCCGTTCTCGTGCCGCAGATGGTGGATGGCGACCCCGTGCTCCGCATCGAGGTGGTGCACCAGCCACAGATTTCCGGCGCCCATCAGGGTGAACAGGTGGTCGCATCCTGAGGCGGCCATGATCTCGGCGAGCTGCTGGGCGACGGTCTGCGGAGCACCGGACGACTCCGCCTCAGCCCCGACCGCACCGGCGGCGGCGACGCTCATGCCGCGTGCGGTGCGTGCGGCATGACGAGGTCGAGCAGATGCCGCCGGAGGCCCAGGAACTCGTCGCTCGCCCGGGTGGCGACCTGCTCGCGCTGGCGCCCGAGCGGAACGTCGACCACCTCTCGCACCCGGCTCGGCGAGCCGGAGAGCACCACGATGCGGTCGGAGAGGTAGATCGCCTCGTCGATGTCGTGCGTCACGAGCACCACGGTGATGCCGAGGTCGCGTCGCACGCTGAGGATGAGGTCCTCGAGGTCGAAGCGGGTCTGGGCGTCGACCGACGCGAACGGCTCGTCCATCAGCAGCAGGTCGGGCTGGTAGGAGAGCGCGCGGGCGATGGCGACGCGCTGCTGCATGCCCCCCGAGAGCTCCCACGGGTACTGCTTCTCGACGTGGCCGAGACCCACGCTGGCGAGGATCTCGCTGACCCGGCGGGTGCGCTGCGCCTTCGGCACCCCGCGTGCGGCCAGCGGCAGACCCACGTTCTTGGCGTTGGTGAACCACGGGTAGAGCGAGCGACCGTAGTCCTGGAACACCAGACCGAGCTGGTCGGGCACCGCGGTCAGCGGCGCTCCCTCGAAGGCGAGTTTTCCGGAGCTGGGTTTGGCCAGTCCCGAGATGCAGCGCAGGAGTGTGGTCTTGCCCGCGCCCGAGGGGCCGACGATGCAGACGAACTCACCCTTGGTCACCGAGAAGCTCACATCGTCGATCGCCGTCTTGGCCTGTGGCTTGCCCTCGTTGTAGATCTTGCGCAGGCCTTCGACGCTGAGCACCTCGGAGCCGGCGGCGCGGGACTCGGCGGACGGCGTGGGCGACACGGTGGACTGGGACATGACGGGTTCTCCGGTTTCGTGGATGGCGGCGGGGAGGTTCAGGAGTTGCCGAGCGCGCGCGACCGGTAGTACCAGCGCAGCACGAATCGTTCGATCAGCACGAACAGGTAGTTCGCCACCGTGCCGATGATGGCGAGGGTGAGGATGCCCGTCCACATCGTGGTGACGGCGAAGACGGTCTGGGCCTGCAGGATGAAGTACCCGATGCCCTCCTTCGCGGCCACCATCTCGGTGACGACCATGAGGATGATGGAGGTCTGCAGACTCGCCCGGAGGCCCGCCGCGATCTGCGGTCCCGCTCCCGGGAGCACGAGCGAGAACAACACCCGCGGCGGACTCAGCTTCATCGCGCGAGCGGTGTCGAACTTCACCTGGTCGATGCCGCGCATGCCGTCGAGCGTGTTGAGCAGGGTGGGCCAGATGGCGCCGAAGGAGATCAACGCGATCTGACGCAGTTCACCGATGCCGAAGAGGGCGATCATCGCGGGCAGGAGCGCGGGCGCCGGCAGCACGTAGAGGAAGTAGACGATGGGGTTCGACACGCGCCGCATCGGCGGGAACCGCCAGAGCAGGGTGCCGAACACCAGGCCGATCGCGGCGCCGCCGACGTAGCCGAACAGCAGGTTGCGCAGGCTCGACGCCAGCTGGAACTTGGCGTCGCCGATCACCCACTGGTTCCACCACTCCTCGAGGATGCGGCTGAGCGGCGGAAAGAAGGGGGAGGTGCTGGATGCCGAGAGGAACCACCACAGCACGAGCAGCACGATGGGCAGCCAAACGGCGATGAGCACCCGCCGCAGCACGCTGCCGGGGGTACGGGTGCGCCGATCGGTGACGAGCAGATCGGTGGTCTCGCCGATCGAAGGGCCGTCGGCGCGCTCGGGGGCGACGGTGGGCAGGGTGGTCTGGCTCACTTGAGTGCTCCCTCGGCGTTGGAGCGGATGTTCCGCTGCGACTCGTGCCAATGCATGACGTTGCGCTCGAGCAGGAAGAAGGCGCCGGTGAGTACGATCCCGAGCAGGCCCGCCGTCAGCAGGTAGGCGTACATGACCGGGTAGGCCGTCATCCCGCCGTTCTGCGCCTGCAGGATGTTGCGGCCGATCCCCGCCGCGCCGCCCACGAGTTCGGAGACGACCGCGAGGATGAGGGCCGACGCGGAGGCGATCCGGAGTCCGGTGGCGATGTACGGCGAGGCGCTCGGGATGGTGACGACGACGAAGCGGCGCACGCCCCGCACCCCGAGGGCCCGCGCCGTGTCCAGGACGACCGGATCCATCGACCGCACCCCGTAGATCACCTGGATGACGAGCGGCCAGAACACGCCGAAGCTGATCAGGAACACCTTCATCGGCAGTGTCGAGCCGAGCACCAGGATGACCAGCGGCAGGATGGCGATGGCAGGGATCGCCTTGAAGATCTCGATCACGCTGGCCGCGCTGCGGAACGCGAAATCGTTGAACGCCAGCGCCGAGCCGATGGTGATCGCCAGCACGCTGGCGATCACCATCCCCAGGAACCAGGCCTGGACGGTCGAACCGATGGAGATCCAGTACGCCGGGGTGGCGACCGCCTTGCCGAGGGCGAGGAGGGTGTCCACCATCGTCGGGAACTGGTCGGGCCGGAACAACCCGCCCGCGGTCACGAGCTGCCAGAGCAGCAGGGCCGCGACGACGGCGGCCGCCGGGGCCAGCCACCGGTACGACCGGCTCATCCTTGCATTCATCGTCCTGGAATCCTCTTCGACTCGGGCTGGTGCGGGCTGGGGCGGAGAACTAGTTGTTCTTCTCCAGCGCCCCCGGCCACACGAGCTCCGTCACGTCGAGCTCCTTCGTCTGGCCGGCGTACTTCGTGAGCAGTTCCTGCGCCTTCTCGAACCCTTCGGTGTTCACGTACGGGTTCGACCCGGTGTTCCACTTCGCCGCCTTGGCGGCCTCCTCGGTGAGGTTGAGGTTCGTCACCAGGGTCTCCTTGGCCTTGTCGATGTTCTCCGAGGCGTACTCCTGCGACTCCACCATCGCTGCGGCGAAGGCCTCGACCGGTCGGGG
>BADC01001090.1 GCA_000333435.1 Corynebacterium-like bacterium B27
CTCGATCTCCAGGGGCGCTCGGTGCTGGTGACCGCCGGCGGGACCAGGGAGCCGCTCGACCCCGTGCGCTTCCTCGGCAACCGCTCGAGCGGGCGGCAGGGGGTGGCGCTGGCGCGGGCCGCGGCAGCGCGTGGCGCCCGCGTGACGCTGATCGCGGCGCACGTGGAGGTGCCGTTGCCGCACGACGCCGGCATCGACGTGCTGCGGGTGGAGACGGCCGCCGAACTGCTGGCTGCCGCCGAAGCCGCCGCGCCGCAGCACGACCTCGTCATCATGGCGGCGGCGGTGGCCGACTACCGGCCGGTCGTCATCTCGGACGACAAGATCAAGAAGTCCGACGCGGGGGAGCAGCTCACGCTGCAGCTCGTGCAGAACCCCGACATCCTGGCCACCCTCTCGGCCGCCGAACGCCACGGCCGGCTCATCGTCGGCTTCGCCGCCGAGACGGCGACCGATCGCGACGAGCTGCTCGCACTCGGCCGCGCGAAGATCGCCCGCAAGGGCTGCGACTACCTCGTGGTGAACGGGGTCGGCTGGACGACCGGGTTCGCGCAGAGCGACAACGCCGTGACCGTTCTCGACGCGGCCGGCGCTATAGTTCTCGAGGCATCGGGAAGCAAAACGTCGGTGGCTGATGACATCCTCGAAGTGTTCGCCACCGCCCTATCTGGAGCAGCATGACCTCTCTTCGCCTGTTCACCTCCGAGTCCGTCACCGAAGGTCACCCCGACAAGATCTGCGACCAGATCTCCGACAGCATCCTCGACGCGCTGCTCGCGGTCGACCCGCACTCGCGGGTGGCCGTGG
>BADC01001089.1 GCA_000333435.1 Corynebacterium-like bacterium B27
GTATCAGCGTTCGCTCGACCAGGCGCTGCGCGCCCTGAACCTGTCGGAGGACGCGCGTCGCGCGCTGAGATCGGCCCTCTGACCGTGCGCTGATCACCTCGGCGACAGCTTGCCGACCTCGACCGTCACGGTCGCGTTCCCGCCTGCGGTGACCGGTCGGGCGGCGCCGGGCGATTCAGGCGGTCTCGACTCGTTCCCGTGGTCGTCGGCGGGCTGTTCGCCTACGCCGGGTGGATGTTCGTCTCGGCCTTCCGCGACCGCAGGCGGCGGCGTCAGACCGCCGGGGACGTTCCCGGCTGACGCCCGAGGTTCTGCTCCGCCGCGAGGCGGAGCTGCCGCAACCGGCGGTAGTACGCGGCGAGCCGGGAGACCAGGATGCCGGCCACCACGATCGACACGGCTGAGCCCAGCAGCACCGCCAGCGTTCCCTCGTCGGCCACCTCCGGTGAGTTCGCGAACGCCAGCTCGTTCATCAGCAGCGAGACCGTGAAGCCCACTCCGCCGAGCGCTCCGGCCGTCACGAGCCCCTGCAGGGTCAGGTGCGGGCGCTGCCCGCGGGGACCGGCGAATTGCGAGAGCCACCCGCCGACGGTGATGCCGATCAGCTTGCCGACGGGCAGCGCGATGAGGATGCCCCAGAACGGCGCCGCGAGCTGGCTCGGCGAGACCGCGGGGATGGCGACCAACGCGGCCGAGAACGCGAACAGCGGCAGGATGGCGCCGTTGGTCACCGGCTCGAGGACGTGCCGCACGCGCAGGGCGGGCTTCCGCACCATGACGAGCCCGAGCGCGACGCCCGCGATGGTCGCGTGCACCCCGGAGAGGTAGACCAGCGACCACGTCACGAGGGCGACCGCGACCATGGCGACGGCCACCAGCACCCGGAAGCGCGAACCGAGAAGGCGGCTGAGCAGTCCGAACACGACGACGCCGACCGCGGCGAACAGCAGCATCAGCAGGTTCGGGTCGGCGGTGAAGAACACCGCGATGATGAGGATGGCCACGATGTCGTCGAGGATGGCGAGCGCCAGGATGAAGATGCGCAACCGGGACGGGATGCCCTTGCCGAACACCGCGAGCACTCCGAGCGCGAACGCGATGTCGGTGGCGGTGGGGATGGGCCAGCCGCCGGCGTACCCCGACCCCGCGGTGACCGCGAGGTAGATCAGCGCGGGCACGAGCACGCCGCCGAGCGCCGCGATGGCGGGCCGGATCGCCTTGGAGACGGAGTTGAGCTGCCCCACCGTGAACTCGTTCTTCAGCTCCACGGCCACCACGAAGAAGAAGACGGCGAGCAGGCCGTCGCTGATCCAGTGACCGACCGAGAGGTCGAGCGGGGTTCCCGGGATGGCGAGGTGCGCATCCTGCAACCCCATCAAGGCGGTGCCGAGCGGGCTGTTGGCCGCGAGCAGGCCGAGCGCGGCGGCGGCCAGGAGGAGAACGGCGGCGACGCGTTCCGAGCGGATGAGTGACATGGCGGTCCTTGCTGCCGCTGCGCGGCTCGACGACGGATCAGAACGGCACCTCGCCGCCCGCCGACCAGACTTCCCGGCACACCCGTATCCAGGTTACCGGGCCGCTGGGGTGACCGCGGCACGCGCGACGACCGAGGTCACCGGGCCGCGCTAGGATCGGGCGGATGAGTTCTCCGCCCCCGGCCCCCCGCC
>BADC01001088.1 GCA_000333435.1 Corynebacterium-like bacterium B27
CGACCCCACCGAGACGGTGCCGGCCCGGGATTCGAGGCCGAGCCGATCGAGGAAGGCGCGCTCCAGCGCGGTCTCGATCATCTGGCCGAGATCGTCGGGGATGGTCAGCGGCTTGCCCTTGAACGCGCGGGCGAGCGCGCCCTTGAGCTTGCCCTTCTTCTGCGCGGCATCGAGAGTCTCGCGATCGACGCCGAGCCACGCGCCCCGGCCCGGCGCCTTGGCGCGGATGTCGGGCAGCACGAGGCCGTCCGGCGAGATGGCGAGGCGGATCAGATTGTCCTTCGCGTCGTGCGCGCCGGACAGGATGCACTTGCGCTCGGGGGTGTGCGCGTCGCCCTTGGCACGTCCTTCAGGCTCAGGACGAACGGGGGAAGCGTGCATCGCCCCCTCCTCTCCGTTCGCGCCGAGCGAAGTCGAAGTGCGTGCCCCGAAAGGAGCGTCAGCCTCTGAGGCGTTCAGATGCTCATTGTTTTCCATCCGCA
>BADC01001087.1 GCA_000333435.1 Corynebacterium-like bacterium B27
CTGCGCGTCGGGCAGACCCTGAAGGCGGTTCATCCAGTAGGTGACCGAAAGCGCCGGCGCGCCCGTCCCGGCTTCCGAAGCATAATTCCAGCTCGACCAGACACGGCGGCGCCTGGGCATCAGCGACGGATCGGAATGCAGCACCGCCTCGTTGCGGCGATATCCGAAAGCGCCAAGGATGCGATGCTCGCGGGCATCCGCATCGCCCAGCATCG
>BADC01001086.1 GCA_000333435.1 Corynebacterium-like bacterium B27
GGCGGGTACGACGCCCGCTCACGACGTTGTGAAACTAGGAGATCTCAATGACGAGTTCGTTGCAACAAAGCCCCGCGCAGGTGGTCGACACCTCGTCCCGTGCCCGCGTGCGCGCCACGGTGCTCGCCACTCTCGGCAACGTGCTCGAGTGGTACGACTTCACCGTCTACGGATTTCTCGCCGTCTACATCGCCGCAAACTTCTTTCCAGGAGAAG
>BADC01001085.1 GCA_000333435.1 Corynebacterium-like bacterium B27
CGCCGAAGCATCCATTCGTCGACCGATGTCCGCTCAGGCGCATCGTCGAGGTCGGCGTAGTTCCGCGCCCCCCGCGCTTGGGCTGGGCTGACCACACGAGGGTCGCCCACGTAGTGGTGATGCGGTCCGAACCGGTTCTGCGCGCTGGGGTAGAGAACGAGGTCGACGGCCACCCTTCCCTCGGCGGGGACGGGTACGCGCCACTGGTCTCCCCAGCACCAGCGAGCAGGCTCGCCACCGACGGCGACGAGGGCGGCGTCGGCCAGGCCACCCTGCAGAGTGAGCCACCGAGACCCCGAGGGCAGGTCGACGGTGCACCGCAGCTCGATGGGGTCGGCGAGGAACGGGTAGCCGTCGATGGTCAACTCACCTCCGGCCGGGAGCATGCGCAGGGGTTCCGCTGAGAGGCCGGCCAGGGCGAAGGAGCCTTCGACGACAGCCACGTCGCCCCTGCGGTGCCACGACCGCCCTGGCTCGCGCACGACGCGGAACGGACCGGTCAACCACACTCTCGGCATCAGGGACTGCTCGTGATCGTCGGCCACCGCGAACCGAAGCCGATGCGCGGGGCCGTCGATGAGGACGAAGGCATGCGATCCGAGCATGTCCGTTTCGAGATCGACCGGCACGCCGTCCCACTCCACGTCGCGCACGTGATCGGCGAAGTGCAGGCCGACCACCCCACGATGATCGAGCACGGCGATGCGTGCCGAGTGATGACCGTCCGGCTCGCGGAACGGCTCGATCACCATCGTGTTGAACGGCGGCCGTCGCACACCCCAGTCGAGCGGGATCGACACCACGGGCGCGTCGTACTCGGCCGGGAAGGGCGAGTGCGGCGGCAAGGGACACCGGCCGGCCGGGCGGGCGTCAAGCCACGCCGGTTGCGGCGAGCATCCGGAACCCTTCCCCATCATCGATTCGTCGAGCACCGCACCCTCGGGGA
>BADC01001084.1 GCA_000333435.1 Corynebacterium-like bacterium B27
CGATGAGCGTGTCGGCGGTCACGTGCGTGTAGAGCTGCGTGGTGGTCACCGAGGAGTGGCCAAGGAGGTCCTGCACCACCCGCACGTCGGCGCCGCCCTGCAGCAGGTGCGTCGCGAACGAGTGCCGGAAGGTGTGCGGCGAGATGTGCGTCTCGAGCTTCGCCCGCTCGGCGGCGCTCTGGATGACGAGCCACGCCGCCTGCCGGCTCAGCCGCTGGCCCCGGATGCCGAGGAACAGCGCCGGGGTCGAGGGTCCGCGCACCGAGAACAGCGGCCGCACCCGCACCAGGTAGGCGTCGAGGGCGGCGCGCGCGAAGCGGCCCACGGGCACGATCCGCTGTTTGCTGCCCTTGCCGGTCACCCGCACGATGTCGCCGTCCTGCACGTCGTCGACGTTGAGGTCGACGATCTCCGAGATGCGGGCGCCGGTCGCGTACAGCAGCTCGAGCAGCGCACGGTCGCGGAGCGAGACCGGGTCGTCGCCGCCGGTGGCGGTGAGCAGGCGGTCCATCTGCTCGATCGAGATGGCCTTCGGCAGCCGCAACGCGAGCTTCGGCGGTTTCACCTCGCGCGCGGCATCCGTGTCGACCAGGCCTTCCTCGGCGAGGTAGCGGTGGAAGCTGCGCACCGAGGAGAGGATGCGCGCGATCGACGACGCACTGAGCTCCCCCTCGTCGGCCGTGCGGGCGGCCTGGGCGAAGGCGCTGATGTCGCCCTCGCCCACGGCCGCGACGTCGTCGATGCCTCGGGAACGCAGCCAGGCAGCGTAGCGCCCGAGGTCGCGGCGATAGGCGGTGACGGTATTGGCGGCGAGGCCGCGCTCCACCGTGATGTGACGGAGGAACCCGTCGACCGCCCGGTCGATGCCGGTCGATCCGGCCTTCGGCGCCGTCCCGGCCCCCGCCCCCGCTCGCTGCGCGGCCCCCTGAGCCATCGGCTCGGCCTACTCGTCGCCTCGCGAGCGGTCGCCCACGGCCCGGAATCGAGGATGCTCGGGCCACGCGTCGTCGGCGGGCCGGAGCGTCGACCAGCCGCGCGCCCGCGAGGCATGCGCAGCCAGCACCCCGATCACGAGCGACGGATTCTGCACCCGACTGGCCAGCACGGCGTCGAGCGCGTCATCCAGGCTCACCCAGCGCTTCTCCATGTCGGCTTCCTCGCCGGAGCGTTCGAACGCGTCCAGCTCGCGCAGCCCTCGGGCGACGTAGATGCGGATGGCCTCGTTGTTGCCACCCGGCGTCGTGACGTAGTCGACGAGCACGTTCCACGTGGTGGCCTCGAGGTCGACCTCCTCGGCCAGCTCCCGCCGAGCGGCGTCCAGCGGCGACTCCGCCGGCTCGTCGAGGAGACCCGCCGGCACCTCCCACTCCCGTCGGCGCACCGGATGCCGGTACTGCTTGATGAGGAGCACCCGGTCCGCGTCGTCGAGCGCCAGAATCGCCACCGCACCCGGGTGGTCGACGAAGTCACGGCGCAGGGTGTCACCGCCGTACTCGAAGCCTTCGCGCCGCACATCCCAGATGTAGCCGCCGAACACGATCTCGCTCGAGGAGACCGGCGCCTCCGTGATCTCGTCGGCGAGTTCCGGCTCGCGCAGGTCGCCCTGCTGCTCAGGCATCGGCATCCTGCACCGGGAACAGCCGGGTCGCCTCCTGGCGCTCGAGCGCGGCCGCGACGAGTCCGCTGAACAACGGATGCGGGCGGCTCGGCCGCGAGCGCAGCTCCGGGTGCGCCTGGGTCGCCACGTAGTAGGGGTGCACGTCGCGCGGCAGCTCGACGTACTCCACCAGGTGCCCGTCGGGCGAGAGCCCCGAGAACCAGAGGCCGGCGTCGGCGATCTGGTCGCGGTACTTGTTGTTCACCTCGTAGCGGTGCCGGTGGCGTTCGGCGGCGCTGGCGGCCCCGTACACCTCCTCGACGATCGAGCCCGGGGCCAGGTCGGCTTCGTAGAGCCCCAGCCGCATGGTGCCGCCGAGGTCGCCGCCGGCGATGATGTCGACCTGCTCGGCCATGGTGGCGATCACCGGGAACTCGGTGTCGGGATCGAACTCGCTCGACGAGGCGCCGGGCAGCCCCACCACGTTGCGGGCGTACTCGATCACCATGCACTGCAGGCCCAGGCAGATGCCGAGCGCCGGGATCTTGTTCTCGCGGGCGAAGCGCAGCGCACCGAGCTTGCCCTCGATGCCGCGTACGCCGAATCCGCCGGGCACCAGGATGCCGTCGACGCCGTCCACACCCGTGAGCTCGCGAGCCGCACCCTCGGGCGTCTCGCAGTTGTCCGAGGGGATCCACTTGATCTTCACCTTGGTGCGGTGGCCGAATCCGCCGGCGCGCAGCGCCTCCGTCACCGAGAGGTACGCGTCGGGCAGGTCGATGTACTTGCCGACCAGCCCGATCGTCACCTCGTGCTTGGGCTCGTGCACAGCGTCGAGCAGCGGCTGCCAGCCCGACCAGTCGACCTCGGTCGCCTTGCCGGTGAGGTCGAGGTGGTCGACGATGTACGCGTCGAGCCCCTGCTCGTGCAGCATCGTCGGGATGTCGTAGATCGAGGGCACGTCGATCGCGTTCACCACGGCCTGCTCGTCGACGTCGCACATCAGCGCGATCTTGCGCTTGTTGCCCTCGGAGACGGGCCGGTCGCTACGCAGCACCAGCGCATCCGGCTGGATGCCGATGGAGCGGAGGGCGGCGACCGAGTGCTGCGTGGGCTTGGTCTTCTGCTCGCCCGAGGCGTTCATGAACGGCACCAGCGACACGTGCACGAAGAACACGTTCTTGCGGCCGAGCTCGTGGCGCACCTGGCGAGCGGACTCGATGAAGGGCTGCGACTCGATGTCGCCCACCGTGCCGCCGATCTCGGTGATGATCACATCGGGGCGCGAGGCATCGTGCGCCTGCAGCCGCATCCGGCGCTTGATCTCGTCGGTGATGTGCGGGATGACCTGCACCGTGTCGCCGAGGTACTCGCCGCGCCGCTCCTTGGCGATGACGCTGGAGTAGATCTGCCCCGTGGTCACGTTCGCGGCCTGGTTGAGGTTGATGTCGAGGAACCGCTCGTAGTGCCCGATGTCGAGATCGGTCTCGGCGCCGTCGTCGGTCACGAAGACCTCACCGTGCTGGAACGGGTTCATCGTTCCCGGGTCGACGTTGAGGTAGGGGTCGAGCTTCTGCATCACCACCCGCAGCCCACGCGCGGTGAGCAGATTACCGAGGCTGGCGGCGGTGAGGCCCTTGCCCAGAGAGGAGACGACACCCCCGGTGACGAAGATGTGCTTCGTCAGCTTCGAGTCGTGATTCGTTCGGTCCGCGTCATGAGCATCTTCCACGGAATTCCATCCTAACAGTGGTGTGAGGGTGTGCTGTCGTTCACGGGACCGGTGCGTCGATGTCGTCCTCCGCCAGCTCCACCACCACGATCTCGGGCGGTGCCGGTCGCTGCAGCACTTCGACGAGAAGCAGCAGCACGACGGCGACGACCGCCGTCCAGATGATCTGCCCGGTCGACAGCGGCCGCACGAAGAGGATGAGGGCGGCGGCAGCCACACCGATCAGCGCCTCGATCAGCACGCGCTGCTTGCCGAGCACGCGTCCGAACGCGCCGGTCGAGATGCCGCGCTCGTCGCCGGCCGCCCGCAGTCTCGTCGCCGCGTCACCGAACGCGCGCCGGAGCGCCGGTGCCGGCCGGAACGGCCCGACCGCCCAGGCGATCACCATCACCGTGAACGCGAGCACCGCCAGCGCCGTCACCGTGCTCGCGATGGTCGAGGTCACCGTGTCGTAGATGACGCCCGCGGCGTCGATCGGCACGTAGCGCGGCGCGATGGACGCGACGGTCACGAGATTGCCGATCCGCAGCGCGATGCCGAGCAGCACCATCACCACTCCGAGCGCGAGCCCGGTCCAGAAGAGCGTGACGGTGCGTCGCTTCGCGGCAGCGACCCCGGCCGCCAGGAAGGCGAGCGCGATCCACGGCAACCACATGCCGAGGCTGACGGCGAGGCCGTAGGCGAGGGTGAGCTGCCCGAAGCTGTCCGATTTCGCCACCACGATGCTCACGTCGACCGCGGGGATGGCGTCGGCGAAACTGAGGCCCTGGTCGACCATCGCCTGCTTCACGGCCTGGATGATCGGCCCGAGCTGCACCGCGAGCTCCCCGGAGGAGGAGATCGACAGCGCTGCCGACGGGTCGTTCGTCATGGCCGCCACCAGCTGCTGGTGGCTGACCCGAAGTGCCTGCGCCCAGATGTCCGCGAAGGCGGGTGACTCCACGAACTGGGTCACGACGGTGGTCGCGAGCGATTGCAGCCCGAGCGCCGCGGGCCGTTTGAGCGCGCCGAGCGCAGCCGACGCCTTGGGCGGCAGGCCGAGCTGATCGACCGCGTCGAACACGTCGCTCGTCGTCTGTTCGAAGTCGACCTGCTGCTCGACCGCGGTCATCACCTCGTCGATCACGAATGCGCGCACCGCCGGGTCCTGTGCGAGCGGCGCGAAGGTGCCGACGAAGGCCTCGGTGTCGGCGAGCTGACTCTCGGCCCAGTTGGCCGCGACAGCCACCGGTGCCAGCACCAGCCCGATCACCACGAGCGCGACGGATGCGACGGTACGGCCACGCCCCCGCCGGCGACGGGCGGCAGGGGCGCCCACGTCGGCGCTCACCGCCGGCGCGGTCTCGGCCACCTGAACCTCGGCCCGCAGACGCTCGTTCTCCTCCTGCAGCTGCTGCACCAGCGCCGCCAGCTCAGCGTTCGTCAACCGGGCCATCGCGGTGCCTCCTTCCTCCCCCGAAGGATCTCAGTGTGGCACAGCCAGACTCTTCGCCGTGGCGAGCAATTCGGCCGCGTGAGCGAGCCCCGACTCCGAGTCGGGCAGGCCGGACAGCAGTCGCGCCATCTCGGCCAGACGCTCGTCGCCCGCGAGCTGCACCACGTTGCTCGCGGTCACCGGTCCGTCCTGATCCTTCTCGACCCGGAGGTGATTCGTCGCGAAGGCCGCCACCTGCGCCAGGTGGGTGACCACGATCACCTGCGAGGTGCGCGCCAAAGCGGCCAGCCTCCGCCCGATCTCGATCGCCGAGGCACCGCCCACACCGGCATCCACCTCGTCGAAGACGAAGGTGGGCACCGGATCGGCCGCCGCGAGCACCACCTCGATCGCGAGCATCACGCGCGAGAGCTCACCACCGGAGGCGCCCCGGTTCAGGGGTCGCGGCTCGCTGCCCTCGTGCGCGCGCAGCAAGAACTGCACCTGGTCACGACCGGTCGAGCCGAGTTCTTCGCGCTCCTGCACGTCGACCACGAAGCGGGCGTTGGGCATGGCCAGCGCGGCGAGTTCGTCGGTGACCGCGGCGGAGAGCGACTCCCCCGCGGCACGCCGCAGCGCGGTCAGCTCGCCGGCCAGGCGGGTGAGCTCGGTGACCTCGTCGTCGACCAGCGCCGAGAGCTGCTCGATGCGGTCGGAGTCGGAGTCGAGTTCCAGCAGCCGCGGCTCGGCCTGGGCGGCGAACGCGATCACATCGGCGAGCTCGGGGCCGTACTTGCGCATCAGCACCGTCAGGTGGGCGCGCCGCTCCTGCACCCGGTCGAGCTCGCCCACTTCGTCGGTCTCGAGGCTCGCCACGTAGCTCGCCAGCTGCGTCGAGATGTCGGAGACGATGAAGCTCGCGTTCGCCAGCGCCTCGACGATCGGCGTCAGCGCCGTGTCGTGGTGGGCGACCCGCTCGAGGCTCCGCCGTGCCGCGTCGATCAGGCCGACCGTGTCGGGCAGGTCGCCCGATTCGCTCGACACGTTCTCGCGTGCTTCGGCCGCGGCCAGGCGGAGGTCTTCGAGGTTGGTCAGCCGGCCGGCCAGGTCGCTGAGCTCCACATCCTCGCCCTCGACCGGCGCGACAGCGCTGATCTCGTCGATGGCTGCGCGCAACTGCTCGGCCTCCCGCAACCGCGACGATCGCTCGGTGACGAGCTCCTCGATCTCGGACCGGTGCGCCTGCCATGACTCGTAGAGGCTGCGATACTCGCTCAACCGCTCCGCGAGCTCGGTGCCGGCGAAGCTGTCGAGCGCGCCGCGCTGCGCGCTCTGGCTCTTCAACCGGAGCTGATCGGATTGCCCGTGCACCACCACGAGCGCATCGCCGAGCTCGGCGAGCACACTGATCGGCGCCGATCGGCCGCCGACCACCGCGCGGCTGCGGCCCTCTGCCGAGACCGAGCGGGACAGGATGAGCTCGCCCTCGCCATCGCCACCCGCGTCGTCGATGTCGCCGCCGACCTCCCGCACCCGCTCGGCCACCGGCCCGGCCCGGTCGACCAGGATGCGTCCCTCGATCCAAGCCTGGCCTGCACCCGACCGCACCGAACCCGTGTCGGCACGCTGACCGAAGAGGAGGCCGAGCGCCGACACCACCATGGTCTTGCCCGCTCCGGTCTCCCCGGTCACGGCGGTGAAGCCCGGCCCGAGCGGGAGGCTGGCCTCACCGATCACACCGAGGTCTCTGATGGCCAGTTCGTCAATCACGGTCGATCGGCCCTCTCCACCCGTTCACGGGCAGGTTGAACTTGCGCACGAGGCGATCGGTGAACGGCGCCAGGTGCAGCCGGGCGAGCCGCACGGGCGTCGGCGAGCGCCGCACCACCACCCGGGCGCCCTTCGGCAGGTCGAACATGCGCCGCCCATCGGCCCAGAGCACTGCCCCGCCCTGAGTGCGGTCGAGCACTTCCACGGCCAGCGCGGAGTCGGGCCCCACCACGAGCGGCCGGGCGAACAGGGCGTGCGGGCTGAGCGGCACCATGAGGAGTGCATCGAGACTCGGCCACACCACGGGCCCGCCGGCCGAGAAGGAGTAGGCGGTCGACCCGGTGGGCGTCGACATCACCACCCCGTCGCAGCCGAAGCTCGACAACGGGCGGCCGTCCACCTCGATCACGACCTCGAGCATCCGCTCCCGGCTCGCCTTCTCGACCGTCGCCTCGTTGAGCGCCCAGGTCTCGTACACCACCTCGGAGTCGACCTTCACCCGCACCGACAGCGTCATCCGCTCCTCGACCAGGTAGTCGCGGCCGAGGGCACGGTTGACCGTCTCGGTGAGGTCGTCGCGGTCGCTCTCGGCGAGGAATCCGACGTGACCGAGGTTCACGCCGAGCAGGGGCACCGTCGACCCGCGCACCAGTTCCGCGGCACGCAGGATCGTGCCGTCGCCACCCAGCACGATCACGAGTTCGAGGTCGAACACGGTCACGCCGTCACCGAGCGTCTCGAACGGCCCCAGATCGGCGAGCGCACCCCCGCGGTCGTTGTCGTCGAGCGGCGCGATCACCGGGGTGACGCCCGCAGCGCGCAGCTGCTCGCACACGCTCTGCGCAGCCGACACGGAGTCGTGACGCCCGGTGTGCAGAACGACCAGCATGTATCGCTCAGCAGACACGCATCACGCTCCTGTCATCTCGGTGACTCGTCCCAACCATTCTGTCGGATGGGAACCGACATCCCGATTGAACCAGACCAGGTACTCCAGATTCCCGGCTCCGCCCGCAATTGGGGACGGAATGATCCCGGCTGTGGACAACCCGAGATCGTGCGCGGCCCACAGCACGTTCGACACCGCATCCGCCCGCAGTGCGGCGTTCTTCACGATGCCTTCCTTCACCCCGGTGCGCCCCACCTCGAACTGCGGCTTCACCAGCAGCACGAAATCGGCCCCCGGGCGGGCGACCGCCAGCAGCGGCTCGAGCACGAGCCCGAGCGAGATGAACGAGAGGTCGGCCACCACGAGATCGACCGGCTCGTGGATCCCGGATGCGCCGGCCAACGTCTCGGCCGTCGCGAAGCGGAGATTGAACCCCTCCACCGACACCACCCGGGGCTCACGCGCGATGATCGGATCGAGCTGCCCGTGCCCCACGTCGACCGCGATCACCCGCGCGGCGCCGCGCTCCAGCAGCACCTGGGTGAACCCGCCCGTCGAGGCCCCGGCGTCGAGCGCCAGCACACCGTCGACGCGCACCTCGGGGAACGCGTCGAGGGCGGCGATGAGCTTGTTGGCGCCTCGGCTCACGTACCGGTCGACCGCGTCGACGGTCACGACCTGCCCCTCGGCCACCGGGAACGATGCTTTCACCTGCGGGGTGCCGTCCACCCGCACGTACCCGTTGGCGATGAGCCGCGCAGCGTGGGTGCGCGACCGGGCAAGGCCGCGAGCTGCCACAGCGGCGNGAGGCGGAC
>BADC01001083.1 GCA_000333435.1 Corynebacterium-like bacterium B27
TCGCCGACGGCATGACCGTCTCATACGGCGGCGAGGTTTCCCAGAACCAGTCCTTCGGCCTCACCATCACCGAGGGCATCGGCGTGCTCTTCGCCGGCGTGGTGCTCTTCATCACCTTCGGCTCGCTGCTGGCCGCCGGGCTTCCCCTCCTCACCGCGCTCATCGGCGTCGGCGTCTCGTTCTCCGGCATCACCCTCGTCGCCGCGTTCACGAGCGTGTCGAGCACGGCACCGATGCTCGCCGTCATGATCGGGCTGGCCGTCGGCATCGACTACGCCCTCTTCATCCTCAGCCGACATCGATCGCAACTGGCGCAGGGAATGGCTGCGGAGGAGTCGGCCGCTCAATCCGTCGCCACCGCGGGCGCCGCGGTGGTGTTCGCGGGGCTCACCGTCATCATCGCCCTGCTCGGATTGCTCGTCGTGGGCATCCCGTTCCTCTCCGTCATGGGTGTCGCCGCGGCATTCGCGGTGTTCGCGGCGGTCATGATCGCCATCACCCTGCTGCCGGCCATCATGGGTATCGCGAAGGGCAAGCTCGCCCCCAAGCCGGGCTCGCGCGCCGCCCGTCGGGCGATCGCAGCTGCGTCGCACGACGACGACCCAGCGGATGCGCGGGGCACCGCCCCCGCAGCGGCCGACGCAAGCGCATCCGTGCCCTCCGCGGCATCCACCGCAGCCCCCGGATCGACGGGCCAGGCGAAGCCGGCGGAGCAGGCAGAGCCGGCAGAGCAGGCGAAGCCGGCCAAGCCCGTGAAACCCTCCCTCGGCGGCCGCTGGGTGCGCCTCGTGATGCGCGCCCCCATCGTCTTCATCGTCGCGGTCGTCGGCCTTCTCGGAGTCGCGTCGATCCCGGCGTTCAGCCTCGACCTCAACCTGCCCACGGCGGCCTCGCAGCCCGCCGACGACTCGGCGCGCATCGCCTACGACACCATCGCCGACAAGTTCGGCGCGGGCTACAACGGCACGATCGTGGTGGTGGCCGACATCACGCAGACCACCGACATCCAGAACGTGCTCACGGGCATCCGCACCGACCTCGAGGCGGTCGACGGCGTCGCGACCGTGGGCCCGGGCCTGCCCGACGAGACCCTCGACACCGCGATCTTCCAGGTCGTGCCCACCACCGCGCCCGACGCCCCCGAGACGAAGGCGCTGGTCGAGCGGCTCCGCGACATGAGGGGCGAGATCGACGCGCAGTACGGCACGCCGTTCACGGTGAGTGGCCAGACCGCCGTCGCGATCGACGTGTCGAACCAGCTGACGAACGCGCTGATCCCGTTCGGCATCCTCGTGATCGGCCTGTCGATCCTGCTGCTCGCCATGGTGTTCCGCTCCATTGCGGTGCCCATCAAGGCGGCCCTCGGGTTCGCGCTCTCGGTCGGCGCCTCCTTCGGCGTGACGGTCGCCGTCTTCCAGGACGGGCTGTTCGCCGACCTGCTCGGCGTGCACTCCACCGGCCCGATCATCAGCTTCCTGCCCATCCTCCTCATGGCCATCCTGTTCGGTCTCGCCATGGACTACGAGGTCTTCCTCGTCTCGGGCATGCGCGAGGAGTTCGTGAAGACGAAGGATGCGCGGCGCGCCGTGCGGGTCGGCTTCCAGCACGGCGCACGGGTGGTGACGGCCGCCGCGCTCATCATGTTCTTCGTCTTCTTCGCCTTCGTGCCCGAAGGGGAGGGCGCCATCAAGGCCATCGCGCTGGCGCTCGCGGTCGGCGTCTTCGTCGACGCGTTCCTCGTGCGCATGACGCTGGTGCCCGCGATCATGACCCTGCTCGGCCGGCACGCCTGGTACCTGCCGAAGTGGCTGGGGCGCATCCTGCCGAACGTCGACGTGGAGGGCGAGAGCTTGCGCGGCCACATCGACGAGCGCGAGTGGGCGCGCGGCCACGACGACGCGATCACGGCCGAAGACCTCACGGTCGAGGGTGCGGGCGCGCCGGTGTCGTTCGCCGTCCCCGCCGGGTCGGTGGCCGTCGTCACCGGTGAGACCGCTGCCCGCCGCCTGGTCGGCGCCGCCATCGCGGGCCGCATCGCGCCCGACGCCGGTCACCTCCAGGTGCTCGGCCAGTGCCTGCCCTCCGAGGCGTCCGCGGTCGCGAAGCGCGTCACCCTCGTCGACCTCGAATCGCGGCGGCCGGATGCGACCACCACCGTCGGCGACGCCCTCAACGAGCGTCTGCGGCTGGGTCTGCCGTGGTTCCGCCGGGTGCCGCAGGGCGACGCGGACGAACTGGTGGGTCGCATCAACGCGGCGCTCGCCGAGTACTCGGGCGCGTCGAACTCCGCGGCCTCCGCGGGGGCCGGCGCGCCGGGAAACCCGGCGAGCGACCAGGCGGAGGCGCCGATCGACGTCCACCGCACCCTCGGCGAACTGTCGCCGCTCGCGCACTCGCTGCTCGCGGTGGCGCTCGGCGTGGCCGACCGCGCCGAGGTGCTGGTGGTCGATGCGGGCGACGGCGACCTCGCGCATCCGGCCAGCCCGGCCTTCGCCGGCGCGGTGGCGAGCATCGCCGACCCGTCCACCACGGTCGTCCTCGGCCTGGCCGAGGAACCCGCGAGCCACGCCGCCACGGTCGGCGACCGCACTCTGGTGCGGGTCGCGCTGACCGGCGCCGACCAGTCTTCACCTGCCATTCCGACGACGGGAGAATCCCGATGAGCACCGCCACCACCCCCACCCCGCGCATGCGGCGTCGCACCAAGATCGTGCTGGTGGTGCTCGCCGCGCTCGCCGTGGCTTTCACGCCGCTCGCGGTGAACGGCCTGTTCGCGGGAGCCCTCGCGAATGCCGACACCAACCTCACGAGCGTGCCGGCCGCCGTCGTCAACAACGACGAGATGACCACGACCACGAACCCCGACGGCACGACATCGACGAACTTCGCCGGCCGCGGTCTCGTCTCCGAGCTCACCGGCCCCGGTCAGACCGGATTCCACTGGACCGCCACCAACGCCGACGACGCCCAGAAGGGCCTCGACGACGGCACCTACTACGCGGTGCTCACCATTCCGAAGGACTTCTCGGCGTCGCTCAACACGCTCGGCACCCCCGACCCCAAGCAGGGCCTGATCGACATCACCACGGATGACGCGCACGGCTACCTCTCGGGCATCGTCGCGAGCACGGTGGCGTCGGCGGTGCAGGCCGGCTTCGGCCAGCAGGTCACGGCGCAGGTGGTCAATGGGCTCTACACGAGCTTCGGCGGTGTCGGCACCAGCCTCTCGGATGCCGCGGGCGGCGCCACCCAGCTCGCCACCGGCGCCGACGGCCTCGCCACAGGAGCCACCCAGCTCGCCGATGGCCTCAACCAGCTGAACACGGGTGCGGTGCAGCTCGCCGACGGGGCGACGCCACTCAGCGACGGCCTCAGCAAGTACACCGACGGCGTCAGTCAGCTTTCCGGCGGCCTCGGCGAACTCGCCGCGCAGACCACCGGCCTCGGGCAGCTGTCCGGTGGGATCGCGCAGTACACCGAGGGCGTCAACCAGTCTTCCCAGGCCGCCGCCAACCTGGCTGACGCGGCAGCCGCCGATCCCACCGTTCCCGGATACCTGAAGGACGGACTGACGGCTTTGTCCGGTGGGCTCGCCGGTCTCTCGGCGGGTGGCGCCGATCTCACCGCGAAGACCGCCGGCCTCGGCGATCTGGAGTCAGGGATCGCTCGCACAGCATCCGGTGCCGCCGACCTCGCCGCGAACGGTCCCGCGCTCGCCGACGGAGCCGCGCAGCTCTCGTCGGGCGCCGCACAGCTGTCCACCGGCCTCCAGCAGACCGTTCCCGGCGCGACGCAGCTCGGCACGGGCGCGACGCAGCTCGGCGACGGGGCGCGCACGCTCGCCTCCGGCCTGCAGCAGGGCGCCGACCAGATCGCCGCCAACACCGCGGCCGACGGAGGCAGCGCCACCGCCAGCCCGAGCCCGGCCGACGTGATCGCGCAGCCCGTGAAGGTCGACGTCACCACGGTGAACCAGGTCACGAACCTGGGGCAGATCGTGTCGACGATCCTCCTCCCCACCGCCCTCTGGATCGGCGCCCTCGCCCTCTTCCTCTGGCTCCGCCCGTTCTCCCGCGGTGTGCTCGCCTCCTCGGCCACCACCGCGCGGCTCACCGCCCGCACCTTCGTGCGGGCCGCCGGCATCGCGGCCGCTCAGGTCGTGCTGCTCGTCGCCTTCATCCACCTCGCTCTCGGTGTGGCGTGGAGCTCCCTGCCCGCCACCCTCGGCTTCTCGTTGCTCGTGGCACTCGCCTTCACGGCGTTCCACCAGTTCCTCGCCACCGCGTTCGGGCGCATCGGCGCCGTCATCTCGCTGGTGCTGCTCGCCCTGCAGCTGGCGGCGACGGGCGGCCTCTACCCGGTCGAGATCCTCTCCGGCCCGTTCCAGGCGATCAACACGATCAGTCCGCTCGCCTACGCGGTGAACGGCATCCAGGCGATCCTCACGGGCGGCGACCCCGGAACAGTGGTGACCGCCGCGGTGGTGCTGGCGGTGATGCTCGTCGTGAGCATCCTGCTCGCCGCGTTCGCTCTGGCGCGCCGACGTCGCCCGGTCGAGATCGGCTGGCTCGTGCCGGCGCGGCCCGCGCCCCCGCGCAGGCTGCCCGCGTCGCGCGCGGCGACGCGTCCCGGCGTGGCCTGACCCCGTCAGGTGCGGACTTCTCCAAACCTGGGGCCCTCCGACGCTCCCCAGGGGAGGGGTGGCGTTCTCGTTTGGAGAAGTCCGGGGCGACCGGCTCAGCCGAGGCCGAGGCCGTCGGTGTACACGCACACCCGCGCGTAGCAGGCGGCGAGCAGCGGCGTCGGCACGCCGAGCGCGCTGCCGCGGGCGACCAGGTCGCCGATGATCGAGTCGCCCTCGACCGGATGCCCGGCCTGCAGATCCCGGAACATCGACGTCGTGAACGCCGAACCCGCCTCCGTCACGCGCCCCCGCGCCGCCGCGACCACCCGCTCGGGCAGCTCGTAGCCGGCTGCCCGCGCCACCGCCACGCACTCGTCGACGATGGCGCGTGCCGTCGATGGCCCGGTGGGCGTGGCGGCGACCTGCCCCACCGATCCGCCGAGCAGCGTGTTCACCGCCCCGCCTGAAGCCAGGAACACCCACTTCACCCACATGTCGTAGAGGATGTCGGTGGAGAGCTTGGCCGTGTACTCCGCCCCGTCGAGGTCGGGCACCCGCAGGGTCTCGTCGACGGCCCGGATGCGCGTGCCCACCGACCCGTCGAGCTCCCCGTAGCTCATGCTCGTGCCGGGCAGCAGCAGCTCGACGGTGCCGTCGCCACGCAGTTGCGCGGAGGCGACGCACTGGCCACCGATCACCGCGGCCGTGCCGAACCGCTCGCCCAGGGTGTCGAGGTGCTCGAGTCCGTTGAGGAGCGGCAGGACGGTCGTCCCCGTCCCCACGAACGGCGCGATGTCGTCCATCGCGCCCGGCAGCGCGTACGACTTCACGGCGAGGAGCAGGAGATCGAAGGTGCCCGCGTCGGCCGCATCGCGGGCCGAGATCGCACGGATGCCCGAAGAGACCTCCACCGCATCCGCACCGCCTTCGGGCACCCGCCCGG
>BADC01001082.1 GCA_000333435.1 Corynebacterium-like bacterium B27
TGATGCTCATCGGCATCGTGGTGACGAACGCGATCGTGCTCGTCGACCTCGTGAACCAGTACCGTTCTCGAGGTCTGCCTGTGCGGGAGGCGCTCATCGAGGGGGCGTCGCGACGTCTGCGGCCCATCCTCATGACGGCGCTCGCCACCATCTTCGCGCTGCTGCCCATGGCGGTCGGGCTCACCGGGCACGGCGGCTTCATCTCGCAGCCGCTCGCGATCATCGTGATCGGCGGCCTCGTGTCGTCGACGCTGCTCACCCTCATCGTGCTGCCGGTGCTCTACAACATCGTCGAGGGCTGGCGCGAGCGCCGCCGCAACCGCCGGGAGGAGCGGGCTGTGCTGGTTGCCTCGGGGCCCGTGCTGCGCGCGGGCTCCTCGGGCGTCGCCGGTCCTAGCCCGGCGCCGCGCGACATGTGAGGACGCGGTCGCTTCGCGGCCACGCCCTCACCCTGGGTCGCCGAGTACGGCCTGTCGCGTCGGGTCTTGTTCCCTGCCGTCCTCTCAGCCCCCTCGCGTCGGCCGCCGGCTCCGCCGAGGCCTTGGCAGCCGCCTACTTCCTCGCCCGCCCCTGCCCGTCGCGTCGCCCGCCGGCTCCGCCAAGGCCTTGGCAGCCATCTACTTCTTCGCCCGCCCCCGCCCCGTCGCGTCGCCCGCCGGCTCCGCCGAGGCCTTGGCTGCCATCTACTTCTTCGCCCGCCCAACCCTGCCTCGGCGCCTGTTCCCGGCACTCCCACCGCGGCCGGCATCCACTTCCCCGCACCCCCACCCTCCGCAACGACGGAGGATGGGGGCGGGACACGGTAACGACGGAGTGAGGGTCCGGTTTTCGCGAGAAGTGCGTCGTTCGGGTGCGCCGGGCGACGCGGGTCAGAAGGCCAGGGCGAGGAGGAAGAAGACGACGCCGAGGAGGGGGAGGGTGCCCTGGGTGGCGGCCGCGCGGAGGCGGCTGCGGCCGGTGCTGAGGAGTACGAGGGCTGCCGCGGCCATCGACCCGGCCGAGAAGACGGCGAGGGCGAAGCCGGCCTCGCGCGCATCCGTCCAGTAGAGGATGACGCCGAGCGCCGCCCCGATCGCCAGGAACAGGTTGTAGAAGCCCTGGTTGTAGGCCATGGGGGCGGTGGTGTCGGCGTCGGCCTGGCTGGCGAGGCCCAAGCGTTTTCAGATGGCGGGGTGCGCCAGCGCACGCTCTCCATGTACCAGATGTAGACGTGCAACAGCGCGGCCAGCCCGACCAGAACGGATGCGACGATACCCATGCGGTCAGCCTAACGTCGGCGGGGCGGTCTAGCGTTGAGGCATGGAGATCGTCGCAGTCACAGGTGGAAGCGGAAAACTCGGTCGAGCGGTCGTGCGCGAGCTGCTCGAGCACGGCTACGAGGTGGTGAACCTCGACCGGGTGCCGTCACCGCGGGCGGATGCGCGGGTCAAGCACGTGCGCGTCGACCTGTCGAACTACGGCGAGGTCGCGGAGGCGCTGACCGCCGTCGACGACCGCTACACCCGGGTGGATGCGGTGGTGCACCTGGCGGCGATCCCGGCGCCGGGCATCCTCACCAACTCGGCGACCTTCGCCAACAATGTGCCGAGCACCTACAACGTGTTCGCCGCGGCGCAGGCGGCCGGCATCGACAACATCGTCTGGGCCTCGAGCGAGACCGTGCTCGGTCTGCCCTTCACCCAGTCGCCGCCGCCGTCGTTCCCGGTCGACGAGTCGTACGCCGTGCGGCCGCAGTCGACCTACTCCCTCGGCAAGGCTGTGGAGGAGGAGATGGCGCGGCACTTCACGCGCTGGAACCCGAACCTGAAGCTCATCGGCCTCCGCTTCTCGAACGTGATGGACCAGGCCGACTACGCCGCCTTCCCCGCCTTCGAGGAGGCGCCGCTGTCGCGAGCCTGGAACGCCTGGGGCTACATCGACGCCCGCGACGGCGCGCAGGCTGTGCGCCTGTCGCTCGAGAGCACCCTGCGTGGCTTCGAGCCCTTCATCATCGCGGCGGCCGACACCGTCATGTCCACGCCCTCGGCGGCCCTGGCGGCATCGCACTTCCCGACGGTCCCCTTCAGCCGCTCGGTCGAAGGCACCGACACCCTCCTCTCGATCGACAAGGCCCGCGACCAGCTCTGGTACGCCCCGAAGCACTCCTGGCGCGACCACGGGTGAGCGCATGAGCGCCATGCGCAGATCTGCGCGAGGGTGAACAGCCGCTGGGGGAAGGCTGGTAGGTCGCCGCGAATCTGACCGATCGGACAGGAGCTGACCGATCGGTCAGAATAGGGTGGGGGCGTGCCCTCCTCCCAGCCCATTCCGCGCATCCAGACCGATGTGCCCGCCGAACTGCGGCAGATCGCGCTGCGGATGTTCGCCGAGAACGGCTACACCGGCACGAGCCTCCAGCAGATCGCCGACGCCGCCGGGTACTCGAAGTCGAGCGTGCTCTACCACTTCTCGTCGAAGGAGGCGCTGTTCGAGGCGGCGATCGCCCCTGCCGTCGAGCGTCTCGGCACCTTCCTCGCCTCGACCGTCGAGCGTGCCTCGTCGCGCGAGCTCCGCGAGGAGTTCGTGGTCGAGTTCGTCGACCTGCTGCTCGAGTACCGCCTCGCGGCACACATCATCATCAATCAGGGGCAGACGCTCAGCGACATCCGCCTGATCGATGAGGCGCTCGGCTACATGAACCACATCGGCGAAGCCTTCATGTCCGAGCTGCCGACGACGCAGCAACGCGTACGGCTCGGCATCGCGCTCGCCGGTGCCGCCTACATCCTCGTGGCGACTCCGGTCGACGCGAACCCGATCGAACCCGTCGACGAGGTCAGGGAGGCCCTCATCGACGTGGTCACCGAACTCATCGTGCCCCTCGCGGGCTAGCGCGACCCACACCCGAACCCGAACACCCGAGGAGCCCTCCCGTGGCGACACTGCTCTACCGCATCGGCCGATTCGCCTTCCGCAAAGCCTGGTACGTCGTCGCGGCGTGGGTGCTCGTGCTCGGCGCACTGCTCGGCACCGGTCTCGCGCTCGGCGGCCAGACCCAGGAGAGCTTCACCATCCCGGGCACCGAGTCGCAGCAGACCATCGACAAGCTCGAGAACCTCTTCCCCTCCGCCGCCGGTGCCGCCGCGACCGTCGTCATCGTCGCGCCCGAGGGTCAGAGCGTCAACGACGACCCGGTCAAGCAGGAGATCACCGGCGTCGCCGACGACCTCGGCAAGCTCGACCAGGTGGCCGCCGTCGTGAGCCCG
>BADC01001081.1 GCA_000333435.1 Corynebacterium-like bacterium B27
CCAAGGGCTTGTTTCTCCGGCATGGGGATGAAACGACGGCGTGCGGACGTTTCATCCACCGGACGACGGAAAAAGGAAAGAGCGATGCGGCGTGGGTGGACGATGGCGGTGGTGGCGACCGGGCTGGCGATGCCGGCGATGGCGCAGCTGCTGCCTGCGCTGGGCGGCGGAGGCGGTGGCATGGGCGCGCCGCTCGGCGGGTTGACCGGTGGCCTTCTCGGCCAGCAGGGCAGCCAGCCGACGGTGTTGGGTGGCGTGCAGGGCGGCCTCGATTTCGTCGGTGGCATCGCGCGCGATCTGAACCCGACCGATCTCCTTTCGCTGCGTCGCCAGCGGCTGCGCGACCTGGTGCACGACAATCGACCGGCGCTCGACATCGATGATGACGGCAACCCGATCCGCCGCGACGAGATCGTCGCGACCGCGCCCTCCGATGCCGATCTGGCGGCGGCGAAGGCGGCGGGCTTCACGGTGCTCCGGCGCGAGACGGTGGAGGGGCCGGACCTGCCGTTGGTCGTGCTGGCTCCCCCCAAAGGCGTGCCCGCGCGCAAGGCGATCGGGCGGCTGCCCCAGGGCGACTATGCGCTCAACCACATCTACGAGCCGGCCTTCGCCGCGCTGGAGCCTGGCGGTGGCAGGGCGGCGGAGGGGCGTGCGGGCGGTGCCCTCATGGGGCTGATCGACGGCGGCGTCGGCGCGCACCCCGCCTTCGCCGGTGCCGCGATCGAGCAGCGCG
>BADC01001080.1 GCA_000333435.1 Corynebacterium-like bacterium B27
GGGCGGGGCCTGGCACGCTGGCGATGGCGCCGGTGCACGGCGACGACGTGCTGCCGGATGCACCGCTCACGGTGTTCGCCGAGGGGCGGGCGGCGCGCATCCCGCTCATCATCGGCACGAACCACGACGAGTCGTCGTTCTTCAAGCTGATGCGCTCGCCGCTCCTGCCCATCACGACGGACGCGGTGGAGCAGATGTTCGCCGAGATCGCCGTCGACCGGCCGGAGTTCGAGGGCGTGGGGGCGCGCATCACCGGTGCGTACCCCGCCTATCCGCGGCGGCGCACGCCGGCCGAGGTGTCGCGTGATGCCGGGTTCCGGATGCCCTCGATCTGGCTCGCGGAGGCGCACAGCCGCTTCGCCCCCACCTGGATGTACCGCTTCGACCACGCGACACCGCTGCTGCGGGTCACCGGCATCGGGGCGACCCACGCCGCGGAGCTCGCCTACGTCTTCGGCTCGTTCGCGCCGCGCGGCAAGGACATCGTGTTCGGGCTCGGCGGCCGGCCCGAGGCGCTGCGCGTGTCGAAGCGGATGCAGGCCCGCTGGCTCGCGTTCGCCAACGGCCGGGCGCCCGATGCGGATGCCGCGCTGGCGCCCGTGTCGTGGCCGGCCTACGACGCCGAGCGGCGCAGCACGCTCATCATCGACCGCGACGACGCGGTGGTCGACGACCCGGATGCGGAGATCCGCGAGGCGTGGGGCCCGGAGGTGCTCGCGTTCCGCTGAGCCGGGCGCCGGTGGTGCGGGCTGTGGTCGCGCCGCCTGCGGTCAGACCTCGATCGCGCCGCCGCGGGTGGCGAGGTGGCGGCGGAGGGTGAGGCTCGGGTCGGCGGCCTGCGCGGCTCGGTAGGCGTCGAAGTCGAGTTGGCTGCGGAGGGTAGTGCCGCCGCGCATCCGCTCGGCCTGCGCCGACTCGGTGGCCTGGATGGCGCGGGCCGCCTCGACCACGGCAGCCACGTGCTCGGCCGCGAGGACGAGCACGCCGTCGTCGTCGCCGAACACGTAGTCGCCCGGTGCGACGGGGGTTCCGCCGAGCACGGCGTAGGCCATCGCGGGGCCTGCCGGCGGCACCCGGCGCGGGCCGAAGGGGAAGGCGCCGAGGCTGTGCAGCGGCAGCCCGATCTCGCGCAGCTGAGCGGTGTCGCGGTGCCGGCCCCAGACGACCAGGCCGGCCATGCCGGCGCGTTCGGCCTCGAGCACCATGAGGTCGCCGACGCAGGCCTCGTCGTCGCGGGCCGCGTTGTCGACCACGACGACCGCGCCGGTGGGGGCGTCGTCGATGGTCTGGAGGATGACGTCGACGCTCCCGAGGTGCGTCACCGGCGCGGCCGGCCCCGAGAACGAGTGGCCGGGCAGGAGCGGCCGGAGGTTCGGCGGCGCGGTGCGCGCGGCGACGCCGACCCGGAGAGACGCGTCGGCGAGCGCGGCGGTGGACAGGGCGGAGTGGGCGGCGTCGGCGTGGGGCATCCGCCCAGCCAAGCGGCCGCGCGGCGACACTTCAAGAGGCCGCCTGCGCCCCCGCGGCCTGCCCCCGCCCCGCCGCCCGCCGAGGCCGTATTCAGGAGCCGGTGCGGTTTTCAGGCGGTTTGGTCCTGCGAAGTGGATGCACGCGACGAAAGACCTGAAGACGGGCACGAACTGCGCGGCGTTGGTCGGCGTGCTAGCCGGTGGGCTCAGTCGAGCGGGGCGGCGGCGTCGAAATAGAGGTGCGAGTGCAGGCGGCAGCCCTCGTTGAAGGCCGCGCCGCAGGCGGGGCAGGCCGTCACCTCGAGGTAGTCGGCGATGGTGAGTTCGTGCTTGCACACGCCGCAGAGGATGGCCCGCTCGCCCCATTCGGCGCGTGGCCACTGCGCCGCCGCATGCCCGGCCGTCTCGGCGTGGCAGAGGTGGCACGGGTAGTACTCGCCGCAGCAGGCGAACTTGATGGCGATCACGTCGACCGCCGAGCGGTAGTGGATGCACCGGGTCTCGTCGTCGACCACCGGCCCGTGCACGACCGGCCCGGGCACCGCCGGCCCGCTCACGCCGGGGCCGCCGCTCACTCGGCGCCTCGCGCGATCAGGGCATCGGCGAGGTCGTCGGCGTGCTTCAACGACATGACGAGCAGGGGCATCGCGAGAAAGCGTAGTCGAGGCGTGGCGCCACGGGCGCGCTGGGCCGCACGGATGTTCGCCGCGAAGCCCGCGATGACCGGCACCACCGTGATCGTCATGGCGAGCAGCAGCCCCACCCGCGCCGGATCGACACCGATGCGGCGCAGCGGCCCCAGCCCGCGTTCGACGGCGTCGAGCAGTGCGCTCGTGCGGGTGGTGAGGGTGACGAGGGTGGCCAGCAGCACGACGGTCACCACGCGGCCGGTGTTCGTGGCGGCGACCGGGAGAGGCAGGAAGATGACCTGTGTCACGAGCGTGATGGCGACGATCCAGCGCAGGGCGACGAGCTGACGCAGCACCTCGAGCGGCCCGAGCCCCGCGGCGAGGTATCCCGCCACCACCAGCACGCCGATGCCCGCGATCGCCCACGCCGTGGTGGCGAACACCGTGATGGCGATGGCGAGCAGCATGAGTGCGATGAGCTTGGGCCCGGCGGGCAGCCGGTGCACGATGCTGGTGCCGGGGCGGTAGAGGGCGATCATCCGAGGTCCTGGCGATAGCGCGCGATCACGCCGGCGGGCGCGTCGACCTCGAGCAGGCGGCCGCCCTCGAAGCGCACGGCGACGTCGCAGCGGGCCGCGAGCTCGAGGTCGTGGGTGACGAGCACCACCTGCTGGGGGAGTTCGTCGAGCAGCAGCCCGCTGATCAGGCGGCTGTTGCGGCCGTCGAGCAGGGCCGTGGGCTCGTCGGCCACGATGACCGAGGGCTCGGCGATGAGCACCGCGCAGAGGGCGAGCAACTGCTTCTGGCCGCCGGAGAGGCTGTGCGCGGGGGCGTCGGCACGCTCGGCCAGGCCGTACCGCTCGAGGGTGGCGTCGACGCGTTCGGCGATCTCGGCCTTGCCGAGGCCGCGGCGGCGCAGCGAGAACGCGACGTCTTCGGCCACGGTGGGCATGATGATCTGGGCGTCGGGGTTGCTGAACACCGAACCGACGAGCCGCCGCACGTGCTTGCGGCCGGCCACCAGATCGTGGCCGTGGATGCTCACCCGCCCTCGCGTGGGGGCGACGAGCCCCCCGAGGAGGCGGGCGAAGGTCGACTTGCCC
>BADC01001079.1 GCA_000333435.1 Corynebacterium-like bacterium B27
GGCGTGGTGGCGGCGGGCGAGGGCGGCCTCCTCGGTCTCGCGGCGTTGGAGGGGGCATCCGGCAGCTACCTGTACGCCTACTACACCGCGCAGGACGACAACCGGGTGGTGCGGATGCCGCTCTCGGGCTCCCCGGGCGCGCACACCCTGGGCGCACCCGAGGGGGTGCTCACGGGATTGCCGAAGGCGTCGAACCACAACGGTGGGCGAATCGCGTTCGGACCGGACGGCATGCTCTACGTCACCGCGGGCGACGCGAGCAACGGCTCGAACGCCCAGACCCTCGATTCGCTGGGCGGGAAGATCCTGCGGATCACCCCGATCGGCACGGTGCCGGCGGACAACCCGTTCCCGGGGTCGCCGGTGTGGACGCTCGGGCACCGCAACCCGCAGGGCATCGCCTGGGCCGCCGACGGCACCATGTGGGCGGCCGAGTTCGGGCAGGACACCTGGGACGAGATCAACCGCATCACACCGGGTGCGAACTACGGCTGGCCCTTGGTGGAGGGCGTGGCGGGCGACCCGGCGTTCGTCGACCCGGTGGCGCAGTGGCCGACGGATGACGCGTCGCCGTCGGGGATCGCGGTGGTCGGCGACACGATCTTCATGGCCGCGCTCGGCGGGGAGCGGCTGTGGACCGTGGGGTTCGACGGGTCGGCCGCATCCTGGTACCAGGGCGGTCAGCTCGGGCGGGTGCGCGATGTCGTGCGCGGGCCCGGATCGACGGTGTACCTGCTCACGAACAACACCGACGGGCGCGGGTCGCCACGCGCCGGTGACGACGTGCTCTACCAGGTGAATCTGGTTCCGGCGGGGTGAGTCGCCGGGCCATCCCCGGGCGGGTTGAGTACCCTTGACGCGACGGGACCCGAACCCCCGACACGGCACCAGGAGCACGAACTGAGCATCATCACCGGTTACGACATGACCACCCTCCGCGAGAAGGTCGATCTCGACGCCGTGAACGAGCGGCTCGAGGAACTCGGCAAGCTCCGGAGCCTGTCGGCCCTGAACGAGAAGGTCGTGCTGCTGCGCCTCGGCGGGCAGCTCGACGAGGCGTTCGTCATCGCCAACGAAGCGCTGCGGCAGGCCCGGTTCTCGGGTGACCGGGAGCAGGCGCTGGGGGCGCGCATCCGTCGTGCGCAGGTGCAGCAGTACCAGGGCAAGTACGCCGCCGCCCTGCAGGAGCTCTCGCTCTGCGTCGAGGAGGCGCAGACGCACGAATGGGGCGCGCTCGAGGCGGCGGCCACGCTCAGCCGCGGCAAGGTGCACTTCGAGATGAAGGACTTCGAGTCGGCACTCGTCGACTTCAAGGCTGCGGTCTTCTTGATGGAGCGGCAGGGCGCATCCATCGATCAGCTGGAGAGCTCATTGGTGGCGGTGGCCGTGACCGAGTCGTTCCTCTCGGCGTAGGGTCCGGGTTCGCCGTGGCCGATCTTGCTCGTGTGACGACCTGGGCGAACGCCCTGATCGCGCTGCATCTGGATGCGCGGGTCTGGTCGTTCGGGTTCGACAACGCCAAGACGCGGGCCGGGCAGTGCAATTACACGGCACGGCGCATCACGGTGTCGCGGTATCTGGCGGCGCGGTACGAGGACGACGAGATCCACCAGATCCTGTTGCACGAGGTGGCGCACGCGCTGGCCGGGTCAGGCGCCGGGCACGGGCCGCGGTGGACGGCGATCGCCCGGTCGATCGGGTACGAGGGGTCGCGGTTGCACCACGGCACGCGGGCCGACGAGCTGGCGCCGTGGGTGGGGCGCTGCCCCGCCGGCCACGAGTTCTACCGGCACCGCCGGCCCGCGTCACGCCTCTCCTGCAGCCTCTGTGCGCGCGGCTTCAGCGCGGCGCACCTCATCACGTGGACCCGCCGCGACGTCGCCCCCGCCCGCCGCGGCACCCGCACCGCCGCGCGCACCGCGGGAGCGCCAGCCGCTCCGTTAGGTCCCGGCGTCAGTCGGTGACCTGGACCTCTTTCCAGAAGGCGACGTAGTTCGAGAAGTCCTTGCCGACGCGATCGAAGGCGGTCGGGTAGGGGTGCGGGTAGCTCCACGCACGATCCTGCAGCGAGGCGTCGCCGTTCTTGACGTTGAAGTACTGGCACTCGCCCTTCCAGGGGCAGGTGTAGGGGGTGGGGCTCTTCTCGAGGAACTCCGCGTTCACGCTCGACGGCGGGAAGTACCAGTTGCCCTCGATCGCGATCAGATCTTCCTTGGGTGCTTCGGCGATGACGGTGCCGTCCAGGACTGCCTTCATTGTGCTGACCTCCAATGTCACCTCAACGCTACGCCTTCTGCAGCGAATCCTCGCTGTCGATCGCGCACAGCTCTCTCAGTTCGGCCGCGCGCCCCTGCGCGACCCATTCCTGCCCGGCCGCCGACGCGGAGACGAGGTGCCCGACCGCGCCCCGCAGCCCGGTGAACGCGGCGCAGGCGGCAGCCGCCTCGGGCGAGGAGTAGTCGATGCCGAGGGTCGCGAGGGCGTCGACGACGGCGCCTGCCAACAAGAAGTCCTCGACGGCGAACTGCCCGTCGGCGCGCTGCGGTGTGACGATCGCCACCATCGCCCGGTCGCCGCGGCGGGCCTGCTCGTCGAGCACCGCGCGCGCCACGGCGGTGCGCACCCGGAAGTCGGCCGCAAGGACGAGCGCGTCCGCCGGCACGGATGACGGCGACGACGCGAGCTCGTCATCGATCCCATCCGGGAGCGCGTCGGCGAGCACGACAACGTGCGCATCCGCCACCACCGCCGCGAGCTCCCCCGACGCCACGCCCACGTGCACACGCACCTGGTAGCGGGTCTGCGAGCTCGATCCCTCCATGACCGGGATCGGGGCTGCGGAGGACGACTCGGTGCGCATCCCCCGATCATAGA
>BADC01001078.1 GCA_000333435.1 Corynebacterium-like bacterium B27
ATGATCAAGCCCGCGCTCACCATGGTGAGCCTGTTCTCGGTGCTCGGCGCCCTCCAGCTCTACAACGAGCCCACCACCCTCCGCCCCCTCGCCAACGCGATCACCTCCACCTGGGTGCCGTTGATGGACGTCTACAACGAGGCATTCGTGAACAACAACATCTACCAGGGGGCGGCCAGCTCGCTCATCATCGTCGTGCTCACGGTATCGGCCACCCTGGCCGTGCAGTTCGCCGGCTCCCGCGTCGGGCGCAACCGATGAGCGTCGCCGTGGCCGGCCGCCGGATGCGCGAGACGGGCGGAACGCGCGGGACGCGCGCGCTGCGCCGGCAGCCGTTGAACGTCCCCGCCACGATCGTGCTCGCGATCGGCGCGATCTACACGCTCTTCCCCGTGCTGTGGATCGTCATCGCCTCCACCAAGAGCAATTCCGAGCTCTTCTCCACACCGACGTATCTGCCCTCGCTCTCGGGTGGATTCGCGCAGAACCTCGTCGATCTGTTCACCTTCCGCGACGGC
>BADC01001077.1 GCA_000333435.1 Corynebacterium-like bacterium B27
GCTCCATGCGCGCCTCGTGGTCACCCGAGATGTCGGGATGGACTGGCCCGGCTTCGGCATCGTCGCCAACGACCGGCCGGAGGCGGGATTGTCACGTTCGCTGGCGCTTGGCGTCACGGCCGCGAGGGCGCTGGACGCCGAAGCCGTGCTCGTTGCGCTCGCCGACATGCCGTTCATGCCCGCGGCCCATTTCGTGGCCCTGATCGGCCGCTTCACCGGTTCAGCCTCGCTCGTCGCATCCACGGCCGGCGCCGATCCCATGCCGCCCGCCCTGTTTGGCAGCGACTGGTTCGGCGAACTCGAATCCCTGAGAGGCGATCGGGGTGCGCAGGCGCTCCTCCGTAATGCCGATCTCGTCCGCGCGCCTGCGCAATGGCTCGTCGATATCGACCGCCCGGAGGATCTGGCACAGGCCCGGGCAAGGCAGGGCGGTCATGGCGCCGCCCAACCCTGACCAGCCAGTCTGTCGTACGATCCTCGGCACGCTCGACGGATCAGCTCGTCGGCGAACGTG
>BADC01001076.1 GCA_000333435.1 Corynebacterium-like bacterium B27
ATCGTACCAGATCGCCCGGCCCTGGTCCCGGATGCGTGCATGATCGGGGTCGTCGCGCCAGGCGGTCGCGGCCGCCTCGTCCCGCCACCAGCTGACCGTGATGCCGACGCCAGCCGCGTCGCGCGCGGAATCGAGGCCGAGATAACCGGGCATACGAGCCGCGGCATCGGCCATCGCTTCGGCGGCTTGCGCGTAACCCTCCGGATCGGCAGCGCTCCGTCCCGAAAGGAAGATCACCGCGATCGCGCCGGGAGGTGGGGTGAACATGGCCGCGCGGGATAGACCGGCCCGCCTTCACGATGAAGCGGAAAGTGACCGGCATCCGTCACTTGAAGGACACGGCACCTCAA
>BADC01001075.1 GCA_000333435.1 Corynebacterium-like bacterium B27
CGGCGTGGTCTACCGGTCGGCGCCCCCGATGACGCTGCGGCGTTGTTCGCCCGGGTGCCGGGTCGTCTGGGCGAGGCCGCCGCCACCGACGACGGGCAGGGCGCGACCGCCTCGGTCGAGGTGCGGGTCGGCGACTACGAATCGGTCTGGGTGCCCACCGTGGGCGACCCCGCGGACGTCACCTTCCTCGCGCCGGGCGACATAGCCGGCAGCGATCGTGACGCGCTCCAGAACTCCCTCTACTTCAGCCCGGTGCTCGGTACCGTGGCGGACACCCAGGGCCTCCGCGAGGGCGACGCGTACACGCTCAGCACCCGTGTCGGAGGCTCCTCGGCCACGCCCGCGCTCGACGCGCTCACGCCCGGCGGCCCCGCTCCCGCACCCGACGACGCGGCACCCGCCGCCGTGGCCATGCGGCTGTCGGAGTGGGCACCCGCAGCCGCGTCTCCGGGCGAACGACTCGCCGCCGTCGTCGAAGGGTTGCGCGCCGGCTACCGCTCGGGCACCGGCGACGGTGCGGTGTTCAGCCGATCCGGCCACGGTGCCGACCGCATCCAGGAGCTGTTGACCGCGACCCCCATGCTCGGCGACGCCGAACAGTACGCCGTGGCGGGTGCGCTGCTCGCCGAGGCGGCCGGGTTCCCCGCGCGCGTCGCGATGGGCTTCACCCTGCCCGCGGCCGGCGCGAGCGCCGCCACCGGCGACGCAGCCGCCACCGCAACCGCGACCGACACGGCGGCGATCGAGGTCCACGGCCGCGACGCCACGGCCTGGACGGAGGTGCTCACCGCCGAGCAGGGCTGGGTCGCGATCGACCCGGTGCCGGAGCCCAGGCCGATCCCCGAGAGTGCGCTCGACGACAGCTCGACCGCGGTGCAGCCCCCCGATGTGCTGCCGCCTCGCTCCGACGACCTCGACGACCCCGTGGAGGCGGCACCGCTGCAGCAGGACGACGACGAGTCGACCGCGCCGGACGAGTTGCTGGCGACGGTACTCGCCGTCGTGGCGGTCGCCGGTGTCACCCTCGCGGTGCTCGCCGTTCTGCTCGCCCCGTTCGTGACGGTGCTGGCCCTGAAGCGCCGGCGTCGCATCCGTCGCCGCACGCGGGGCACGGCGCGGGCGCGGGCCGCCGGCGGCTGGGCCGAGGTGGTCGACCTGGCCCGCGACGCCGCGTTCGCGCCCCCACCGAACGCGACCCGCCGCGAGGCGGCACAGGTGCTCGGCGGCGACGCGGCCGTGCTCCTGGCCGAGCGCGTCGACGGCGCGGTGTACGCCCCGGGCGGCCCCACCGAAGCCGAGATCGACGAGATCTGGTCCCGGGCGGATGCGGAACGCCGGCGCCTGCTCGACTCCCGCGGCTGGTTCGCGCGGCTGCGCGCCCGCGTCTCGCCCCGATCGCTGCGCACGTATCATGGCAAGGACAAGAAGAGGCGGACCATCCGGTGAAGTGCAGAACCTGCGGCACGACGTTGACACCCGGGGCGCTGCTCTGCGGCGAATGCGGCACCTCGGCGATCGCCCCGCGCCCCACCTTGGGCGACACCGAGCGCTACGACCGCAGGGCCCTGCTCGATGCCATCGCCCGTGAGGCGGCTGCCGTTCGACCGCCGTCCGCCCCGCCCGCGGCCGCTCCCGAACCGGCAGTGCCCGCGACCGAGGCCGCCCCGACGGCCGGCCCGACCCCCGCCGCGACATCCGCGGAAGCGCTGCCGGAGCAGGCCCCAATGAGCCACCACGGCGGCCCGCTGTTCAGTCTCGTCTTCAGCACCGGCGAGAGCATCCGCGTCTCCGGCAGCGGCCTGGTGGGCCGAAACCCGGTGCCGCGTGAGGGCGAGCACTACGACTACCTGGTTCAGATCATCGACCCGGAGCGTAGCGTCTCGAAGACCCATTTCGAGTTCGGACTCGAGGGCGACCGGCTCTGGATCGCCGACCGCGGCTCGGCCAACGGCACGCGCCTCGGCCTCGACCTCGTCGAACCGATCGATCTGGTGCCAGGCGAGCGGATGCGCGTACCCCGCGGTACCCGCATCGGCATCGGCGACCAGTACCTCGACGTGCACTGACGCGCGCCCCATGCTTCCGCAGACGAAAACGGAGGTCAACGCGCGAACTGGGAACTGATTTCGTAAAGACTATGTTTCGATCTGCTGTTTTCCGTTGAATGCGCTGTCGCAACCGGTGTCCGGTGTGCGAGTATCGACCTACCATTTTTCCAGTTCCACAGCAGCTGGGCACGTGGTCCGCCACGGCCCGCTCCGACAGGAAAGCGTGAAGAGGATGACCTTGAGACCGCCCACCGACCCGATGATCCTGCAGGCCATCCGCCACTCCCAAGCGCTGCAGCGGGCGCGGGCGCTGACCCTCTCGCGCCGCGGCTTCCTCGGCGCCGCCGGTGCCGGAGCGGCAGCTCTCGCCCTCGCCGCGTGCTCCACGGGCGGCAAGAAGGAGCTCACTCCCGCCAAAGACCTCTCGGCCACCGAGAAGACCCTGGTCTGGGACAACTGGCCCGCCTACATGGACGAGGACGACGCCGGCAACTACCCGACGCTGATGGGGTTCGAGGACCAGTCGGGCATCACCGTGACCTACAACGTCGCGGTCGACGACAACAACACCTACTACGCCAAGGTGAAAGACCAGCTCGCCCTGGGCCAGGACATCGGCGCCGACACCGTCTGCCTCACCGACTGGATGGTCGCCCGCCTGGTGCGCAACGGGTACGTGCAGGAGCTCGACCACGCGAAGATCCCGAACATCGCGAACCTCAGCCCCGCCTTCGCCAACCCCGACTTCGACGAGGGCCGCAAGATGTCCCTCCCTTGGCAGGGCGGCTTCGCGGGCATCTGCTGGAACAAGGAGAAGGTGCCGAACGGCCTCACCAGCGTCGACGAGCTGTGGGACTCCTCGCTCAAGGGCCGCGTCGGCGTGCTCTCCGAGATGCGCGACACGATGGGGCTCATCATGCTCTCGCAGGGCGTCGACATCACGGGGCAATGGGGCGACGACGAGTTCGCGAACGCGATGGACCTCTTCACGAAGGAGGTCGACGACGGCCAGATCCGCAACATCAAGGGCAACGCCTACCTCAACGATCTGCAGAGCGAAGACACCTTCGCCGCCATCTGCTGGTCGGGCGACATCACCTCGCTGAACGCCCAGGCCGGCGACAAGTGGCAGTTCGCGATCCCGGATGCCGGTGGCACGCTCTGGAACGACACCTTCGTGGTGCCGATGGGCTCGGCGCACAAGGAGAACGCCGAGGCGGTCATGAACTACTACTACGAGCCCGAGGTGGCCGCCGAACTCGCGGCGTGGGTCAACTACGTGACCCCGGTGGTCGGGGCGAAGGAGGCGGCCGTCGCCATCGACCCGGAGCTCGCCGACAACCAGCTGATCTTCCCCGACGAGGAGACCCTCTCCACTGTGCACGTGTTCCGCACGCTCACCCCGCAGGAGGAGAACGACTACCAGGCCCAGTTCCAGAAGGTGCTGCTGGGCAGCTGATGGCCATCGCATCCTTCGCCGACACCGGTGCCGACCTCGAGCTGGCCGGCATCACCAAGCGCTTCCCCGGCTTCACGGCCATCGAGTCGCTCGATCTCACCATTCCCGCCGGTTCGTTCTTCGCCCTGCTCGGCCCGTCGGGCTGCGGCAAGACCACGACGCTCCGCCTCGTCGCGGGCCTGGAGGAGCCGACCGCCGGGCGCATCCTGATCGGCGGGAAGGACGTCACCACCACCAAGCCGTTCCAGCGGCCGGTCAACACCGTCTTCCAGTCCTATGCGCTGTTCCCGCACATGACCATCCTCGAGAACGTCGCGTTCGGCTTGCGTCGACGCAAGATCGGCGACCCCGTCGGGGAAGGCGCACGAGGCGCTCCGGCTGGTCGAGCTCGACCATCTCGCGGCGCGCCGCCCGGCACAGCTCTCCGGCGGTCAGCAGCAGCGCGTCGCGCTGGCGCGCGCGATCGTGACCCGGCCGGCCCTGCTCCTCCTCGACGAGCCGCTCGGCGCGCTCGACCTGAAGCTCCGCCGGCAGATGCAGCTGGAGCTGAAGACCATCCAGACCGAGGTGGGCCCTCACCTTCCTGCACGTCACGCACGACCAGGAGGAGGCCATGACCATGGCCGACACGGTGGCGGTGATGAACAAGGGCCGGATCGAGCAGATGGGCGCCCCTGAGGAGCTCTACGAGCTGCCGCGCACCTCCTTCGTCGCGAACTTCCTCGGTCAGTCGAATCTCTTCACCGGGAAGGTCGTCTCGCACACCGCCGAGGCCATCACCGTCGACGTCGCGGGGGTGCCCATCGTGGTGCCGCGCGAGCGCGCGAAGCGGCACAGCGGCGAGGTGACGATCGGCGTCCGGCCCGAGAAGGTGACGCTGCTCACCGAAGCGCCCGCCGCGGCAGCCGGCCGCAACGTGCTCGGCCCCGGCCGGGTGACGGATGTCTCGTTCAGCGGCGTCAGCACGCAGTACCTCGTGCAGGTGCCGGGCGTGGGCGAACTCATCGTGTTCGCGCAGAACATGGTCTTCGGACCGGTCGTGCACGAGGGCGCCGAGGTGTGGATCTCGTGGAACGCCGACCACGGGTTCGGCCTCGACGACGATCCGGCCGACGGCCCGCGGTTCGACCCCGACGACTCCACCGAGTCCATCGCCGTGCAGCGCCGCATCGCGCTCGAAGAAGAGCTGGAACAGGCTTAGGGCGCGCTGTGGCCTTCACCGCGTTCTCGTCCCAGGCCGTCGTCGAACAGGCGCCGCGCAAGCGCAGCTTCATCGCCCTGGTGCTGCTCTTGCCGGGCATCCTCTACCTCCTCCTGTTCTTTCTCGCGCCGCTGATCTCACTCGTCATCACGTCGTTCCAGCAGCCGGTGCTCGACGGCGACATCGGCGAGTACACGGCCGGCTTCCAGTGGCAGAACTACACCGACGCGATGGCCGAGTACTGGCCGCTCGTGCTGCGGGCCTTCGGCTACGCCATCGTGGCGACGGTGCTCGCGCTCGTGATCAGCTACCCCATCGCCTACTTCATCGGGGTGAAGGCGCGGCGCTGGCCGCTGCTGCAGAGCCTCATGCTCACCCTGGTGATCGCGCCGTTCTTCATCAGCTTCCTGCTGCGCACCCTCGCCTGGAAGCAGATCATGTCCGACGAGGGCCCGATCGTGGTCTTCCTCAAATCGGTCGCGATCCTGCCGTCCGACGGTCACCTCACCGGCACCACCTTCTCGGTGATCTTCGGTCTCACCTACAACTTCATCCCGTTCATGACGCTGCCGCTCTACGCCACCCTCGAGCGCCTCGACCTGCGCTACATCGAGGCGGGCGCCGACCTGTACGCGAGCCCGTGGACGACCTTCCGCAAGGTCACGATCCCGCTGTCTATGCCGGGAATCGTCTCGGGCACGCTGCTCACCTTCATCCCCGCCGCGGGTGACTACATCAACGCCAGCCGCGACTTCCTCGGCAGCTCCTCCACCGCCATGGTCGGCAACGCGATCGAGGCGAACTTCCTTGTGCTGCAGAACTACCCGATCGCCGCGGCACTCTCGATCGTGCTGATGGCGGTCATCCTCATCATCGTGGGCATCTACGTGCGCCGTTCGGGAACGGAGGACCTGATATGACCAGCGCGGTTCCCGCCAAAGCCTTCGAGCAGGCCTCCTTCGAACCGGCTCCCGCGTCGCGCCGGCGGTTCCCGATGCGCGGCATCGGCCTGCCAATCTACACCGTCTGGGCGCTGCTGTTCCTGCTCATCCCGATCGCCTACACCTTCGCTTCTCGTTCAACGACTCGGGCAAGCTCAACATCGCCTGGCAGGGCTTCACCCTCGACAAGTGGCTCACCGTCTGCAACACGCAGGGCCTGTGCGAGGCGTTCGGCAACAGCATCCTGGTGGGTGTGGTCGCGACCGTCATCGCCACGGCGCTCGGCACCCTCATCGCGATCGCGCTGGTGCGCTACCGGTTCCGCGCCCGCTCGGCGATCAGCCTGCTGCTGTTCCTGCCCATGGCGACGCCCGAGGTGGTGCTCGGCGCCGGTCTCGCGGCCCAGTTCCTCACCATCGGAGCCGAGAAGGGGCTCGTCACGATCATCCTGGCGCACACCATGTTCTGCATCAGCTTCGTGGTGGTGACCGTGAAGGCCCGTGTGGCGAGCCTCGACCCGGCGCTCGAGGAAGCCGGCCGCGACCTCTACGGGTCGGCCAGCCAGGTGTTCTGGCGCATCACCTTCCCGCTGCTGCTGCCCGGCATCGCCGCGGCCGCCCTGCTCTCGTTCGCGTTGAGCTTCGACGACTTCATCATCACGAACTTCAACTCGGGCGCGGTCAACACCTTCCCGAAGTTCATCTACGTCGCGGCCGCGCGCGGCATCCCGGCCCAGGTGAACGTGATCGCCTCGGCGGTGTTCCTGCTCGCGATCGTCATCGTCGTGGTGGCGCAGGTGTCCCGCGCGGCCCGCGCCAAGCGGTTGGCGCGCCAGGGTTAGCACCCGACCGCGGCTCCGGCGGATGCGCCCGTCAGAGGCCGGGGGAGACGCGGATCGCGCCCACCACGGCATCGCCCCCGCGCACCTCGAGGTCGAGGTCGGGCCGTAGCTCGTCGAGCTGTGCCCCGGTCAGGGAGCCGTGCCGCACGAGCAGCGTGAGCGCGACGAGCGATGCCGCCCGCAGATTGCCGTCGAGCATCTTCACAGCGACGGATGCGCCGTCAGGCGTCGCCATCACCATCACGCCCTCGGCGCCGAGCTTGGCGACGACGCCGAGCCGGTCGATCACGACGGTGTTGGCGCGCCCTGGCCCATCGATCGCCCAGCCGTTGGCCAGGATGCTCTGGGTGAGCCAGTGCGCGGGCCCGGCCTCGGCCCGGCGGATGCGCCCGACTCCGCGCGCCAACGCGGTCAGCGCGAGCGCATGCACCGGTGCTCCGCAGCCGTCGATCCCGGTGTGCGCGACCGGTTCGCCGGTCTCCCGTTCGACGACAGCGAGAATGCGCTGCTGCAGCGGATGCGCCGGATCGAGGTACGTCGCCGTGTCCCAGCCGTTCTGCACGCAGGAGAGCAGCATCGCCGCGTGCTTGCCCGAGCAGTTCATGAAGACGCGCTGCGGATGCCCGTGGGCCCGCACCACCTCATCGCGCGCCGATGAGGCGCCGGGCCAGTCCGCCGGGCAGCCCAGCGCGTCGTCGGTGAGGCCCGCCTGGGCGAGGATGGAGCGCACCACCGCGACGTGCTCGGGCGTGCCCGCGTGGCTGGCCGTGGCGAGCACGGT
>BADC01001074.1 GCA_000333435.1 Corynebacterium-like bacterium B27
TGATGGCGGCGGCACGAGCGGATGCGCGGCCCCGCGTCGAGGTGGCCGTGCACGCCGTGCTGAGCTACCTCCGTTCGGTGCCGGTCGTCGCGGGAGCGGGCTTCGACGTCGTGTTCATCGACCCCCCGTACGAGCTCGGCGAAACGGAGCTCGCCGAGACCCTCACGGCCCTGGCGCCACTGCTCGCGCCTGATGCGACCGTGCTCGTGGAGCGCAGCAGCCGCTCCCCCGAGCCCACCTGGCCTCGAGCCCTCACCCTCGACCGCACGAAGTCCTACGGCGAGACCGCTCTCTGGTGGGCCACCCCCGCCTGACCCGCCCGGCGCCGCCCACCCGCCGATGCGGCGCGAAGACGGGGCGGAGCTGGTGAGCCGGGGCTGGGGGTCAGCCGGCGTTGCCGTCCCAGTCGGCGTAGGGGTCCCAGCCGCCGGGGGCCGTGTACGGCTGGGCGCCGACGAGGGCGTCGGGCTCGGCACCGGGCGGAAGGGCGGCGACCTCGCCGAGGGGGCGGAAGCCGGCGGGCAGCGCGGCGCCGGGTGGGAACGTGGCGAGCAGCGCGTGGTCCTCGCCACCGGCGAGCACGAAATCGGAGGCGCGGTCGCCGACGGCCGGGTCGAGGTCGCGGAGTTCCTGCGCCTCGCGGGCGATCGCGGCGGGGTCGAAGCGCACCAGGCATCCGCTGGCCGCGGCGATGCGCCGGGCGTCGAGCACCAGTCCGTCGGAGACGTCGAGCATGGCGGTCGCCCCCGCCTCCGCCGCCGTGACACCGGCGGCGATCGGCGCCGTCGGCGCCAGCTGCGCCTCCACCACCGTCGGATGCGCCAGGCGCACCCGCCGCCCGAGCTCCGCATCCGGCTCCCCCGCTGCGCCCGCCGCGCGCGCCGCTGCGGCGCGATCGGTGACCACCGGCGTCGCGCCGCCGGGTGCCGCGTCGGTGGCGCCGGCGGGCAGGGTGGGTGCAGCCGGCGCCGGGAGCCGGACGCCGTCGCGGAAGAGGAGGTGGATGCCCGCCCCCGCGCGGCCCAACGGGCCCGCCACCGCCAGTACGTCGCCCGGCCGCGCGCCACCGCGCGTGACCGGCGCCCGGCCCTCGAGGTCGCCGAACGCCGTCACCGCGAGCGTCAGCGTCGCCGACACCGACAGGTCGCCCCCGGCGACGCCGCACCCGGGCGCCGCCAGCTCGCAGGCGTCGCGCAGGCCGTCGGCGATGCCGAGCAGCACCGTCACGGGCGTGTCGAGCGGCGCCGCGATCGCCACGACGAGCGCGGTCGGCCGCGCCCCCATCGCCGCGACGTCGGCGAGGTTCGTCATGCCCGCCTTCCACCCGAGGTCGTGCGCCGTCGACCAGCGGGCACGAAAATCCGGGCCGTGGATCATCATGTCCGTCGTCACCACGAACCGCCCGTCGGGCGCCGCCAGCACCGCGGCGTCGTCGCCCGGCCCGAGCAGCTCGGCCGAAGCCTGCGGCAAGCGGGGGAAGATGCGGCGCAAGGTCTCGACCTCACCCACCTCGGCGAGGGTCTCCCGCTCGGCGTTCGCAGCTAAACCGAAGTCGGGAGTCACCTCTCAACGGTAGCCTGAACAGCGATGCCCGCACGTACCCGCCTCGCCGCCCTGCTCACCCTCGTCATCGCCGCCGGAGTCGGGTTGAGCGGATGCGCGGGCGCCGTCGCCCTCGACCCCGCCGCCGATGCCACCGACCCGTCCTGCGCCGAGGTCATCGTGCGGTTGCCGGACACCGTCGCCGACCTCCCCCGACGCGAGACGGATGCCCAGGCCACCGGCGCCTGGGGCGACCCCGCCGCCGTGCTCCTGCACTGCGGTGTCACGCCGCCCGGCCCCACCACGCTGCCCTGCGACAACGTGAACGGCGTCGACTGGATCCGCGACGACAGCAACGCCCCCACCTACACGTTCACCACCTTTGGGCGCACCCCCGCCGTGGAGATCGTGCTCGACAGCGAGGCGGCCTCGAGCTCGTCGACCCTCGTCGACCTCGCCAACGCGGTCTCGGTCATCCCGCAGACCCAGCAGTGCCTCAGCCTCGACGACGGCACCGGCACGAGCACGGGTACCCCCGTCCCCATCCCCGCCGACTGACCTCCTCGCGACACGTCGCGAAGGCATCAGTCCTCGAGCGCGAGGGCGATCAGCTCGGAGATGAGCTCAGGGTAGCTGAGGCCTGACGCGATCCAGCACTTCGGGAACATCGAGATGGGCGTGAACCCGGGCATGGTGTTGATCTCGTTCACCACGAAGCCGGTGGGGGTCAAGAAGAAGTCCACGCGGGCGAGCCCGGCTCCGTCGATCGCCGAGAAGGCGCGCGCCGCCAGCGACTGCATCGAGGCGAGCTCTTCGTCGCTCAGCACCGCGGGGCACACCAGGTCGACCCCGGGCGCGTCGAGGTACTTGGCATCGAAGTCGTAGAACTCCCGCCCGGTCATCACGATCTCACCGGCCACCGACACCCGCGGCGCGGCGCCCGCACGACCCCCGAGCACACCGCACTCGACCTCGCGCCCGGCGATGCCCTGCTCGATCAGCACCCGCGAATCCTCGCGCAACGCCACCTCGACGGCGGCCGGCAACTGCTCGGCCGACGCGACCTTGCTCACGCCCACCGACGACCCGGCGCGCGCCGGCTTCACGAAGAGCGGGAAGCCGAGCGTCGAGGCCGAGGCGACCACCGCATCCGCGTCTTCCGCCCAGCCCCGCGCGGTCACCGTCTGCCAGGGCGCCACCG
>BADC01001073.1 GCA_000333435.1 Corynebacterium-like bacterium B27
AAGAGCGTGTCCCCGGACAGTTCGTCCGGCGAGGTAGTCGGTTCGGCGCTGGCTTCGGGCACTGACGTGATGGGTGCNGCAGTCGTCTCTGAGGCGGCGCTCGCCGCAGGTGTGGACGCCGCGGGCTGCGCTTCGCCCCCGGCGCTCTCCGACGCGCACCCGCCGAGTGCGAGCGCGGCGACGAGAACGAGTGCTGCCCCCAACTTCTTCATGCCCGAAGCATAACGGCGACCGCCGCCGATTAATACCCCTCGACGGAGGCCCCATGCCCACGTTCACTGGCAACCTCACGACCATCGGTCTAGAGCCACGACCGGGCCTGATCCCGTTCGTCAAGTGCAATGTCGTCCGCGCCGCCGTGAGCCCATCGGGGCAGGTAATTGCCGGTTCGCGCGAGTTCACGCCGGACACGGACGGCGATTTCACTCTCACGCTCGCGAGCACCGTCGGGGCGATCCCGTACACGCAGGTGAAGCTCACCGGCGGGTGGCTCGGTGACGACGCGTTCTTCGAGCTCCCCCTGTTCACCGTTCCCGAGACCGACGGCACCCTCGCTGACCTGATCGCCCTCTCGGATATCCCCGCGCTGGGCGTGTGGGGCAAAGGCTTCGGGCCGCCACCCGACTGGTTCAACGGCTTCATCTGGCTCGACATTTCTGGCGAAACGGTCCTGATGTACCCAAGGGAGATCTGATGGCAACCTTCGGCACCCCGATCGAGCTCGCTGCACTTGGCGACCTCACCAACGCAGAACTCATCGCCACGGACGGCACCGCCACCCAGCAGGCCGTCGATGACCGGATCGCGCCGGTTGCTGCCGACATCATCGCGTCCGACGAAGCTGTCCGGGCTGGCATCCTCGAAGCGGCCGAGGCAGTCAACGTGGTCACTGCCCCGCCCGTGGGTAACACCGGCTACGACCTGCCATTCACGTCGTCGAACGGTAAGGAGTTCGGGGGCCTGTATACGGACGGCACCATTGAACTGCTACTGCAGCGCACCACCGCCGCAGAGATGTCCCGCATCGCGTCGGCCGCGGACGCGATGACGAAGACCTCGACGACGGCCATGTTCGCGGGCGTTGATTCCCTCACCCGCGGCTTCACGGGCGGTGTCGACTGGAACCTCAACGAGGCGTGGCCGTACCTCCTCCAGCAGTCCCTCACCGGCGGCGTGACGGTGTCGAACAACGGCACGTCCGGGCAGCCGATCGATGAGTTCGCGATCCGCATCGGCGCGATCAAACTCACCTTCACCGTGACCGGCGGGAACATCCCCGCGTCGGGGACGCCGGTGACTGTGACGACCGCGCAGGTGATCGGGTGGGTTCCGAACCGCACCTCGAACATGACCGGGTGGCTCGTTACCTCGACCGGTGTGCAGGTACCCGGCGTGCTGAGCCGCACCTCCGGTGGTGACAACTTCGCCCTGACCTTCACCCCCTCCTCCGGGACCGGCACCGCCGTGACCGGGGACGTGACGTTCAAGTCGGTCGATGACTCGCACTCGTGGGATCTCGCGCTGATCTGGCCCGGCCGCAACGACGTCTCCTTCGGCGTGACCGGGGCGGAGGGGTCGGTGGCCGCGCACGTCGTCGCGACCCTGCAGAAGATCGTCGCCTACCTCGCGGCGCAGCGGAAGAAGTTCCTGATCTTCTCCCCGTCCCGCGCGACCAACGAGGCGTCGACGTCCGCGAATGGGGTCACCAACGCCACCATCTACTCCGCCTGTCAGATCCTGTGGCCGTTCAACACCGAAGACCTCGGCGGGTACCTCGCCTCGCTGCAGATCCTCACGGACATGGGCCTCACTCCCACCAGCGACGATCTGACGAAGATCGCCGCCGGGTCGCCGGCCCCGCAGATCATCTACGCCGGCGACACCATCCACTACATCAAGGCTGTGCATCCGAAGATCGCCGCGTTCGCGAAGGCGGCACTCGTGAAGAGGGGGTGGGCTGCGTGAAGAAGACCATGATCTTCCCCCTCACCATCACCAACCCGACTCTGCACACCGTGGACCTGAACCCGGTCGTGCCGTACGACGGTTCGCTGTTCTGCGTCGATGCACGCGACTTCCAGACCGCGGCGTGGACGGGGCAGTGGATCGACAAGGTCTCCGATACCCCGTTCGCGGTCGGCGTCGGCACCCCGACGGTGGTCGACAACGGCGGGGTGCGGATGGTCCGCACGGGCGGCACCGCGCGTCTCGAAAGAATGCTGGCGGTGTCGAACCCGCACACGGTCATCTTCAAAGGCACCGCGTTCGCCCTCTCAAACAACCTGAGCCTGGTCGCGGGGTACGGGTCATCCCAGCCGATTGTCGGCCACGCCTCCACGACGAATTACTCCATGTTCGGCGGCACGCAACTGGTCGCGTCCCCGGTAATCGCCCCGGTCGCGTCCGCCAATGTGATCGTCATCGCGTCCTTCAACGGAGCTTCGTCAGCGCTGTGGGTCAACGGAGTGAAGACGGCCGGGAACGCGGGCACCTCGTCGGTGCGCGCCGGCATCCGGCTCGGCTCGAACGCCTCCGCATCGTCCGGGTACAACGTCGGCTGCGCCCACCTCGAGATCGTCGACGGGGCTTGCTCCGACGCGTTCGCCGCCCAGATCATGGCCGACCTCATTTCGTAGGCACTCGTCAAGCGCTACTTCGGCATCACTCGCAGGAGTGCATCGATTGTCGCCTGGTATGTGGATGCGCTGTCATCTTGAGAGTTCTTCGACCCATCGGGCGGAGATTCGAGCACTCGCCGAGCGAACATCACCTGCACCTCCCGCCTCTCCTGGTCCGTCCCAACGTTTGCTTGGAGGGCGGGCAGCGCCTTGAGCTGTAGCGCAATCGAGTTTGCCCAATCAGCGATACGTCGATGATGGCCGGCTTGTCGCCCGCAGTATGTGGCAATGGCCCCGGCCGCAATGATCAGGCTAAGTCGGTACGCAAGGCCGGTCACATCAAGATCGCTGGACGTGTGCGCTGTCGCCGAGTACTCGATGAGCTGCCAGCCTGTCACGCCAGCAATTGCGGTAAGCAAGGCAATCGTCACACCTCTGAACCAATTCGCCGTCCGTCGAGATTGCCGGGCCTCATCAGCGAAGTCACGGGACTGGACGTTCGCACCAGTGGTTTCTGCCGCGGCTTCGGCTTTGCTCGCCGCCGAATCAGCGCGAGCGAGAGCGGAGTCCAGGTCAGCGACGCGCGCATCGATCCGACCGAATTCGGATGACCATTGAGATTGGATCAGGCGCTGGTCGTCACGCATCCGCATCCGTCCCATCGCGGACTCCTCGAATCGCCCCCAGGCTTCGATGGCGGCAGCCGAGACTCTGTCTTTCACTAGGCCGTCTTTGACGATCGCGAACGCGACTTCGATTGCCCGGTCCGCGGACATGCTGCGCTCGAAATGCTCGACGACGGTCCAGTTCAATAGCAGGTCCCTTACCTGTTCGAGCGTGTTTAGCAGGCCCGGAATGATCCGGAAGTCCAAATGCAAGCTGTCGACTCGCTGAGTAATGATCACGGCAGTTTCCGCTTGATCCAGTAACGGTCGCAGATTGGGCTCCCGACTGTTCAGCCTGTCCGACGCTTCGCGAATGCTCTCGGCAACGACGTCCAATTCCATCACCACGCGCTGGTCCCTTCCCCCACGCGATCAGGAACCGGCTGTGTCCCGGGCGATCGCACTTGAACGCCACCGTATCTGAAGGAGCCCAGCCATGTCCCTCGTCGACGGCAACAACCTTTCCACATGGGAGGGCGGTCTCTTCGATCGCGACAACGACGACTCCGTGAGCTTGCTGTTCCGGCTGCTGTGGATCTTCACCCATGCCCGCGCCGAAGGCGTGAACATCAGCCTGAACGAGGCCGGGCGGCCGTTCGGGGTGTTCTCCGACATCGACGTGGGCCGCGCCGGCCAGGGGCCCGGGTCGACGTTCTCGGGCCGCTCGACGGTCTGCTACCAGTACGGCCGGTACCTGCTGTGGCTCGCCACGGGCGGCGCGCAAGGCACCCCGTCGGCGGCGAACCCCTACTCGGGCGTGTACGCGTCACAGCACACCCGCGGCCGGGCCGCCGACATCGACTGCGACAACTACGGCCGCCTCGACCAGCTCGCCGAGCGCGTCGGCATGAAGCGGACCATCTCGTCGGAGATCTGGCACTACGAGCCCTACCGCGACCCCGACCCCGACATCGACTTCGGCCGGTTCAGCGCCGTCGTCAACCGCATCCTCGGCGGCACCACCACCGCCGGCGAGCACAGCACGCCGATCGACAACCGAACCCCCGAGCAGAAGGAGTGGGACAACATCATGACCAACGCCGACGACCTTAACAACACCCTGAAGGCGATCCTGGCCGCCCTCTCCCAGCCCGCGGACGACGCCACCAAGCTCGCGGTGATCGTGCGTAACTACTCCGCCGAGAAGGGCACCAACGTGGCCTCGGCGCTGATCTACCCGTACGACGGCACCGCCCTGCGGCTGAACAGCACCATGGACGTGACCGCCCTCGAGGTGGCCCACATTCAGGTGTTCGGGATCATGCCGACCGGCTGGGATCAGGGCACCGTGCCGACTCGGTACGCGTCGCAGCTGGACGACAACCAGTGGCGGCTGTTCTGGAAGGCGTACCCGTATCCGATGCGCGGTTTCACGGACGACGACTTCCCTAAGGGTGACCGCCCGAAGGTCGACGGCGTTCCCAAGGGCGCGTGACCGATCCTCTCGACCCTGAGAGGGGGCCTCATGCGTCGACTGTTCGCCGCATCCATCTGGGCGCCGGGAGCCATCCCGCCGGATGAGTGGAAGTACCGCAACCTCAAGCGGGTGTGGTTGCCCGTGTATGACTTCATCGCGATCGCCGCCGGCTACTTCGCTTGGGCCCACGGGTCGAACATCCTGAATCGGCTGTTCGCCCCGGCGCTCGTAGATGTTCTCGGCATCCTGATGATCATCGTCGCCACCGTCTGCTTCGCTGGCGTCGCGTTCCCGCGCCTGTGGCCGGTGGAGATGATCGGGAAAGTGCTGCTGGTCGGCATGGTCGTCGGCTACATCTCAACGATCCTGCTGTTCGGGCGCGACCTCCCCACGAATCTGTTCGTCGTCGCGATGCTCGGGTGGGGGCTCCCGCTCGCCATGTTCCGACTCAACCTCCTGGGTGAGGAGTACAAGGAGCGCAACAACGAGGAAGCGGTCGCAGCATGACCCCGGAGCAGCAGTTCGCCGCAGGCATCATCATCGCCGTCCTCGCTCTTGGTGGATCGGTGTTCGGCGCGGTCGCCCTGCTGATCGGTACCAGAGGCAAGACCCGGGCGGACGCGAAGACGGCGCTGGACGCTCGCATCGACGCCCGGGTGAAGACCGAGCTCGAGCGGGTCTACGCCCGCCTCGACGAGTTCGAAAACCGAGACGTGCGCCGCACTTCCGCATTCACTCGCATCCTGCGGGCGATCGCCGCTCAGTGGACCGGCGACACCGCCGGCCCGAACCTCGACCCGGCCGACATCGCCGAGATCGAAGACACCATCCCGCCGCAGTGGATTCGCCGTGGCGGCTACCTCAAGAAGGAGACTCCGTGAACAACGCTCTCACCGCCCTATGGGCGTCCATCGTCCGCACCATCGTCCCGATCATCGTCGGCGCTGTCGTCGCGTTCTTCGTCGGCCGCGGCGTCACCCTCGACCCCGAGTTCGAGACCCTTCTCGGGTCCGCACTCACCCTCGCGTTCTCCGGCCTGTACTACATCGCCGTCCGCCTCCTCGAGACCTACGTGACCCCAAAGCTCGGCTGGCTCCTCGGGCTCGCCAAGAGCCCGGTCGCCTACTCGAAAGGCGACCACGCCGCCTGACGGCTACCGCTAGGATCGAACCGATCTGCACACGATCACTGGGCCCCTGGCTCTCCTCTGGGAGGGTCGGGGCCCTTTTCTGTTGTGCGGAGCGTCGACGCCTGTAGATTGCGAGGGGACTGGTCGATGTGAGCGTGCATCGGCCGCGCTATTGGGGGGACAACTATGCCAGATTGGTTCGCGACAGAGCACGGGGTCACTGCAGGAACAACGTCCGCAAACCCACAACAAGTTCCCTTGAATACGGCCGCGACCAACCTTTCAGCACTCGGCGGCGGTAACCTCATCATCCGCACGGGCGAACGCGTACTCACTACCGGTTCCTATGCTGGAGCGGACGATGTGACCCTTGTCATCGAGTACGGCGGCACTCTGGTCAAAGACAACCCCGATGCCACCAGTTTGGTGTTCTTCGACGGTAGGCAAAATACTCACATCACGGGTGGCGGCACGATCGACAT
>BADC01001072.1 GCA_000333435.1 Corynebacterium-like bacterium B27
ATCCACGGTTCCCGCAGAAAGGTTCCCTCATGGTGTTCCAGGTGCCGGCGTCGAAGGCGTCGATCAAGCAGAACGTGTTCGAGTTCCAGCTGCCCGGGTCGAAGAAGACGTGGTCGATCCCGAAGGCGCAGTACATCAGCGCCGAGCTGATGCTCTCGATGCAGAACGAGATCATCGCGCTCAAGGCGATCACCGACCAGAAGCGCAACCCCACCCTCGACGAGTCCGCGCGGCTTACCGACATCCAGATGTCGATCCTGAAGAAGTACTGCCCGGGCCTCACCGAGCTCGTCTCGTTCGATCAGGTGATGTCGATCCTGGAGGGCTGGCAGCAGGCGTCGAACGGTGTGGACGGGGTGGGCCTGGGGGAATCGTAAGCCTCTGCCTGCTCATCTTCGAGTACGGAGAGGCGATCGAGTTCGACCTCCTCAACGCCGGCCGTCGCCTCGCCGATCTCGGCACCCCCGCCCTGTCGTGGCGTGACCTGCTGGTGCTCGTCCGCGGCTGGCAGCGCACCGCCGGCACGGCGCTGCAGGAAGCGATGTACGGCACGATCTGGCCGGTCCACACGCAGTTGCTCGCCGAGGTGGTCGACGCGCTGAACATCGCGAACTGGCAGCGGGGTGGCAGGAAGAACTCCCCGAAGCCGAAGCGCATCCCGCGTCCGTGGGAGAAGAAGCGCGCCCAGACCCTCGGGTCTGACCCGATCCCGATCTCCCAGTTCGACGACTGGTGGGACGCGCAGGAGCCGCACGCGGCGTGATGGAGGTTCGTCATGGCCGCAACCGGTGTGGAGCTCGCCACCGCCTGGGTGCGCCTGACGTTCTCCGCGGAGGGCTCGCAGCAGCAGATCACCGACGAGACCGCGAAAGCGTCCGGGGCGGCCGGTGAGGAGTCCGGGAAGCGGTTCTCGTCCGGGTTCGGGAAGAACCTCGCCACCCTCGGCGCGGCCCTCGGCGGGGTGTTTGCGGTCAAGCAGATCGCGGAGTGGGGCAAGGCGCAGGTCGAGTCCCTGGCCCGCATCGAGACGATCAACACGCAGACGGCGACGGTCATCAACTCGACGGGCGGGGCCGCGCAGGTCACCGCGAAGCACGTCGAAGACCTCGCCGGGGCGCTGGAGAACACGACCGCCACCGAGGCGGAGTCCATCCAGATGGGCGCCAACATGCTGCTCACGTTCAAGAACATCCAGAACGGGGTGGGAGCGGGTAACGACATCTTCGACCAGGCGACGAAGTCGCTGGTGGACATGTCGCGGGCGATGGGCTCGGACCCGCAGACAGCGGCCATCCAGCTCGGTAAGGCCCTGAACGACCCCGTCGCGGGCATCTCGGCGCTGTCCCGGGTGGGCATCCAGTTCACCGACGATCAGAAGGCGCTCATCCAGTCGCTGGTCGACACGGGGCAGACCGCTGAAGCGCAGAAGATCATCCTCGGCGAGCTAAACTCGCAGTTCGGCGGGTCGGGTCAGGCGTACGCGGAGACCTACGCGGGCAAGATCGCCCTGCTCGGGCACGCGTGGGGCACCTTCGGGGAGCAGATCTTCTCCGTCGCTACGCCGGCGCTCGGCGCGGTCGCGGGCGGGCTCACGAACCTGCTGAACAACGTGCTGACACCGTTCGTCGCGAACGTGCAGGGCGGCTTCCAGATCGTGTCCGCGGCGTTCCGCGGGGTGCAGACCGACGGCGACATCCTCGAGCCCTCCATCGCGGGCCCGCTGATGATGGTCGGCCAGACCCTGCGCCAGGTCTACGACGGTGTGATCGCGCCCGTGATGGCCGCCGTTGGTCCGCTGTTCCAGCAGCTCGTCGCGGCGGTCTCGCCGCTGCTGCCGCTGCTCGTGCAGGCGTGGACGTCGTTCTCGCCGTTCTCGCTCCTGCTGCAGGCGGTCGCCCCGGTTCTGCCTCAGCTCGCCTCGGCGTTCGGTGAGCTCGCGAGCGTCGTCGGTGCAGGTCTGCTGCAGGCCGCGTCGACCCTCGTTCCGATCCTGAGCCAGCTCGCTCAGGTGGTGGTCGGAATCCTCGGCCAGGCGATCTCGGCGGCGCTGCCGATCATTCTGCAGCTCGTCCAGATCGCCGGGCCTCTGCTCGAGTCGGCGCTCTCCGCGGTGCTGCCGTTGCTGACGGCGGCGGGCCAGATCTTCGGCCAGCTGCTGACCGCGGTGATGCCCCTACTGACGCCGATCCTCAGCCTGATAAGCCCCCTGCTGGAGCTGGCGAGCAAAATTCTCGCTCCCCTAGTTGCGCTTTTCTCAGCTTTGATTCACCCGATTCTGACGCTTCTCTCGCCGATCCTGGCGCTGGTCGAACCGCTCGTCCAATTGGCTGTAGTCCTGCTGCAACCAATCATCGATCTGCTCGTAATGCTCGCCCAAATCGCGACGGATTTGCTCGTCCCAGCGATAGCTGCGCTGACCCCGATTCTGACCGGCGTCGCCGACGCGCTCGGCGCTGTCCTCGGCCCCGCGGTATCGATGATCACCGACATTCTGAACGGGCTGATCACCTTCCTGACCGGGGTTTTTACCGGAAACTGGGAGCAAGCCTGGGATGGACTCGTGCAGATCTTTTCAGGGATCTGGGATGGCATCGCCGGAATGGCGAAGGGCGCGCTCAACGGGCTGATCGACATCATCAACGGCCTGATCGGCGGGGTGAACGCGGTCACCTCCGCGGTGGGTATCCCGGCGATCCCGGAGATTCCCGGGTTGTGGCAGGGCGGCACCGTGACCCGCGGTGGCGCTGTGCTCGTCGGCGAGCGGGGCCCGGAGGTTCTGCGGCTCCCGCGCGGCGCTGAGGTCGACCCCGACCTCTCCACCGCCGGCCGCGGCGGCGTGAACCTCAACGTGTACGCCGCCGACGGCATGGACGAGGGGGTGCTGATCAGCACCGCGCTGGCGCAACTGAGCTTCGAATCGGACGTGGCGGGAGTGATCGGCTGATGGACTTCCACCGCATCCGCGCCGGCAATGTCGAGTTCAAGCGCACCGGCACCAGCGGGTTCATCATCGGCCCCCAGGGCCACGACGGGCTCGACGGCGTCGACATGCGACTCGACCAGGTCGCGATCCCCGGCCGGCGCGGCTCGTTCGCGCTGCCCGGGGATCTCGCGTCCCGCGCGGTCTCCATCTCCGGCACCTGCCTCGCCGAGTCGCCGTGGCACCTTCGGGCGCTCGGTGAGGCGTTCACCGGCCTGTACGCGGACGGGCAGCCCGGCGAGCTCATCGTCGACTACTCCGAGCCGTACACGCTGATGGTGCAGCGCACCGCGAAGCCGCAGTTCCGCCCCTTCGGGCTCGACGGCATCGCGGCGAAGTTCCAGCTCAACCTGTGGGCACCCGACCCGCTCATGTTCGGGCCCACCCACACCTTCGGGCCGGTTGCGCAGCTCGTGAATGTGCCGGTGTACCAGCGCGGCAACGCCGACTCCCCGCCCACCTTCACGGTCACCCGCACCGCGGGCACGGTCAGCGCCTACGCGATCTACAAGGGGGCCGTCGGGCAGGCGGGCGTGCCCGCCTACAAGGTGACGGTGCCGGTCACTACGGGGCACCCGCACACCATCGACATGGACACCGGTGACCTCATGATCGACAGCGTCGTGGTGATCGGCGGCCGCGAGAACGCCACCACTTGGGACATCAACCCGGGCGCACCCCAGACCCACTTCATCGACGTCTCCGGCGGCGGCTCGGTGACGCTCACCGCAACCGTGAGGGACGCCATCGCATGACCGAGTACTCGACGTGGGTGGTGGACACGCAGACGGGCGTGAAGCAGCGCCTCACCCGTCCGATCTCGGGCACGTGGGAGCGGTCCCTGAACGGGGTATCGCAAGGCACGCACGTGTTCCGGCTGGACTCGTCGCTGACGTGGCAGCAGTGGAACGACCTCTTCGACGGCTGGCGGCGCATGATCGTCGTCTGCTGGAACGACGTCCCGGTCTACGCCGGGTTCATCGTGAAGACCGACTACGACTATCCGAAGGATCGGCTCACCGTCTCCCACGCCTCCTTCCGGGCGGTGCTCGCCCGCCGGTTCCCGTTCGGCATCGGCCAGTACGTCACCGGCACCGTGGCGCTCACCGACCGCACCCTCCGCGGCATCGCATACCAGCTCATCTTCGAAGGCACCCAGGGCACCCCCTCGGCCGTGTGGCCGCTGCGGCTGCGGTTCACGATGTTCGACGAGGTCGGCGGCGACGCCCGCACCTACTTCAACTACGCGTACCAGTCGATCGAGCAGGCCCTCACCGAGCTCACGAACACCCAGAACGGTCCCGACATCGACTTCGTGCCCGAGTGGGACTCGAACGGGGCCCTCCAGCACCTGGTGCGTGTCGGCGCACCGTACCTGACCGGGCCGACGTTCGAGTTCAACGCGTCGTCGTCGAAGCCGTCGATGGTGCTCCGCACCCTCACCACGGACTTCACGCAGCTCGTCACCGGGGTGTTCGCGCTCGGCAAGGGGTCGGGGGAGATCAAGCGCCGCGGTGAGGCTGCGACGGTGGCGACACCCGGCGGGTACATCTCGCTCGACGTCACCCGCTCGTTCACGCAGGTGGAAGACCCCGACGAGGTGCCGCTCCCGGACGGCACGTACCCGTCGCTGAATAGCCACGCCGCGGCGGAGGTGACAGCGTTCAGCGCCCCGATCCGGCAGTACGCGGGCGAGGTGCTGGCGGCGAAGTGGCTGCCGGACGCGATGCCCGGCGCGAACGTGTCCATCTTCCGAAAGCAGTCGAACTGGCGGCCGGCGGAATGGATCAACCTCCGCGTCATCGGCTACTCCGGCGACATCAAATCGCAGTTCATCACCCTGAAGGTGGCCTAATGCCCAGAATCCCGTTGCCCTCCGGTCAGGAGAACCGCCTCGAGCGGCTGGAACGCATCGTCGATGACCTCCAGAAGGGGTCACCGCTCGATTCCAGTTCGGTCAGTCAGGGCCTCCTCCAGTTCATCGGCGGGAAGCTGCAGGGCCTCGCTGGGGCCGTGTTCGAGTGGATCGGGTCGCTGAACCTCACCGGCCCGAGCACCTTCCGCGGCCCCGTGTCGATCACGGGTGAGACCGGCACGCTGGACGTCGCAGCGAACACCGAACTCCACGGCAACACGAAGATCGGGCAGAACCTCGAGGTCACAGCGGAGACGCTGCTGAAGGGCCTCACGAAGCTTCTCGCCGACCTGCAGGTCGAGGCCGGCGGCAAGATCAAGGTCGGCACGTCCATGACGCTCGACCCGACCGTGTCGGCCGGGGCGCTCGTCTTCTCGAACGGCGGCCAGGTCTTCACCGACGGCGACAGCATCCAGGTGTACCTCGGCAACGGGGTGGTGCAGATCGAGAACGACCGCGCCGTGCTCCAGATGGGCGGCCTCAGCGTCGTTCTCGACGACGACGGCATCCACCTCAACGGCGGCCGCGTCTACGTCGGAACGAGCATCGAGGTGGCGCAGAACC
>BADC01001071.1 GCA_000333435.1 Corynebacterium-like bacterium B27
CGTACGAGGTCGACGGGGCACCCGCTCGCTGGCCGGGGTCGCCCGCGGTGAAGCACACCGTGATCCTGCTGAAGCGCTGGGAGGGCTGATCATGCCGAAGGGCCTCCGCATCAAGCACAGCAGCAAGGGCATGCAGGAACTCATGTCGTCGCCCGAGTTCGTCGCCGACCTCGAGACCCGCACCTTCGCGGTCGCGGCCGCCGCCGGCACCGTCGAGGAGTTCGACGCCGAAGTCACCGTCGTGGGCGGGTCGTCGAAGCTCGGTCGCGCGATGGGGTACGTGCGCACCGCGAGCTACGAGGGGCGCCGGAAGGCCGCCGAAGATCAAGCCCTCATCCGAGCATTGGACGCCGGCCGATGACCGAACTGCTCATCGCCGAGGACGTCGAAGCCGCCGTGATCCTCGAGCTCGAACAGCGCCTGCCCACGGCAGGGTGGGGTGCTGCGAACGCGGCCACGACGATCCTCACGGTCGACGAGTTCTTCCGGGTGATTGTCGTCGGCGGCACCGAACACGACCTCGTCATCGACAACCCCACCGTCGTGGTCGAGGGGTACGCGAAGAAGGAAGTCCGCGCGTCCCGCCGCGCCGCCGCCGCGGCCGCGATCCTGTCCTCCTGCGCCCGCACCGGGTCGATGGGCGGCGTCACCTGCTACAAGGTCCAAGTCGCCGGCCGCCCGCAGAACTACCCCAACCCGGCCGTGCCCGGCTGGTTCCGGTACCAGTTCACGATCTCCGCTGACCTGCGAATGGCAGCGGTCTAGGTTCCCGCCACTCCGCACCCTCCCGACCGGGTGGGCGCTTCCGCACGCCTTCGAAAGGGGCAACGCACATGGGTGCACCCAGCAGCAAGAACGTCTTCGTCGGCGCGCCGGATCAGGCGACGACCGGCGCGATCCTCACCGGCCCGGAGACCGACACCATCCCCGCTCAGCTCAGCGACTTCGTGTTCACCTCGCTCACCTCCTCCGGGTACGTGAACGAGGACGGCGTCACGATCACCCCGAACGACTCGAACGAGTCCATCAAGGACTGGTCGGGCGCGGAGGTGCGGCGCGTCATCACCGAGTTCACCGGCGAGATCGGGTGGACCCACCTCGAGCTCAACGAGGAAGCCGCGACCACGTTCGCCGGGACCGGCAACGTGACCACGTCGGCCGCGACCCTGACCAAGGGCAAGCAGATCCGCATGGCGATCGGCCGGCTCTCCGGCGAGGCGCGCGCGTACTACTTCAAGGTCAAGGACGGCGCGCGCCGCGTCCTGGTCTTCGTGCCGCACGGTGTCATCTCCGAGCGCGGCGAGATCCCCCTGGTGAACAACAACGCGATCACCCTCCCGGTGACCCTCGCGTGCCTCGCCGACGCCGCAGGGAAGCACATCTACATCTACACCGACGATGGCCAGGTTCTCTCG
>BADC01001070.1 GCA_000333435.1 Corynebacterium-like bacterium B27
TTCGAGGTCGGCGTGGTCGATGGCGTGGGGGTGGTGGGCGGCGGGCTGCTCTGGGTGGGCGTCGAGGCCGAGGTCGACGGAGTCGCCGGTGTACGTCAAGCACGCCATCGGCATCGGCCTCGACGACCCGTTCAGTACCAAGACCTGGGCCAACCACATCGACTTGTTCGAGAGCGTCCCCGGCAACCCGCGGCCTCTCGGCACGGTCACGTTCGAAGACCTCGTCTCGTGGACCTACTGCTACGGCGTGAAGGTCGGTCAGGGGGTGTTGCAGCCGCAGAGCGACGTCACCTTCAAGCAGGTCGTGGTGTACGCCGCATCGATCGGCATCGGCATCCATCACAAGTACGGAACCGGTGCCGCCACGAACGTGCGGTTCGAGGACTTCGACATCGAGAGCGTGCCGACCAGCAACG
>BADC01001069.1 GCA_000333435.1 Corynebacterium-like bacterium B27
GATGGGCATCAGCCGGCCCAGCCTGTACGCCGCGTTCGCAACAAAGAGGGAGACCTCCAAGCGCGCGGTCGACCGGTACACGGTGATCGACATGGCGTACGTCGACGACGCGATCGCGGCGCCGACAGCGGCCGAGGTCGCCCGCCGCTACCTCACCGCCAACGCCGATGCGGTCACCACACCGGGCCGACCCGCCGGCTGCCTCTCCATCCAGGGCGGGCTGTCGGCCGGCCCGGGCGACGAGCGCGTCATCCGCTTCCTCGCCGACCGGCGGGCGGATGGCCGGCAGCGCTTCGTCGACCGTTTCGCCCGGGCTGTCGCGGAGGGCGACCTCGCGCCCGCCGACGACCCCGAGGAGCTGGCGCACTACCTCAGCACGGTCTCATCCGGCCTCGCGGTGCAGGCCGCCGACGGCGCCACCCGCGCCGACCTCCAGGCGGTCGTCACCCGAGCCCTCCGAGCCTTCCCCGCCCCCGCCGCCTTCTCCTGAGGCCGTGAGCGGCCCCTGGCGCAATGGGGAGAAGTCCCCGCCCGAAAAGGGGGCTGCGGTTTTGGCAGTCGTCGACAACCGTGCTTGAATTCCCCTGTACGGGGTACGTCCGACCCGAAAGGGCGTGCCGCAGGTCATCCGGTGCTGCCCGCTTCCGCGTGACCCCGTTCAGTCTTGCCCAGACGCCGTTTGACCATTGACGATGCAGGGGATTCCGTGAGGCTGTTCGAGGCCATCCGCCGCCACAAAGCGACAAGTGTGTCCGTCGCCGCGCTGACTGCGACCGCGGTGGGCATCGCGACCATGGCCTTCGTCTACGAGGGCGTGCAGACCGCCGATGTCGAGCTGAACGACGGCGGTGTATGGGTCACGAAGCCCACGGGCCTCCTGCTCGGGCACCTCAACTACCCGGCGCAGGTCATCGACGGCGGCCTCCGCACCTCGTCGACCGAGTTCGACGTGCTGCAGAACGACGACACGGTGCTCCTGCTCGACCAGGCCGGCGCAAGCCTCACCCCGGTCAACCCGATCACCGTCGCGCTCGAGGCGCCGGTCATCCTGCCGCCCGAGTCGGCGGTGTCGCTCGGCGGCTCGACCGTGACCCTCGTCGACCGGGAGACCGGATTCCTCTACGCCACCCCCGCGAGCCAGGTGGGGTCGTTCGTGATCGACCCCGAGCATCCGCTCGCCGAACTCGGCGGGGGCGCTGCCGCCGTGGCCGATGTGGATGGCACCGTGCACGCCCTCTCGGCAAGCGCCGGCAAACTGCTCACCTTCACGCCCGACGAGTCGGGCACCCTCCCCGAGGAGCCCGAGGTCGAGACCTTCCCCGAGGTGAAGGAGGGTGCGGCGCTCACCCTCACCACCGTGGGCGACCAGGCGGTCGTCTTCGACGCCACCTCCGGCACGGTCTACCTGCCCGGCGGCAAGCAGGTCACCCTCGACGACGCGAAGGGCGGGGTGGCGCAGGCCGTCGGCCCCGCATCCGGCGACGTGCTCATCGCCACCGACCGCTCGCTCATCCGGCAGCCGCTCGACGGCGGCCAGGCCACCGTGCTCCCCGCGGGCGACGGCGAGCCGGGCGACCCCACCGCTCCGGTGTTCCTCAACGGATGCGCGTACTCGGCCTGGTCGACCTCCGGCAACTACCTGCGCGACTGCACCGGCGACGCGAACGACGTCGCGACCACCATCGACGGTCTCGCCGCGAACGCGCAGCTGCGCTTCCGCGTGAACCGCGACGTGGTCGTGCTGAACGACCTCTCCACGGGTGTGGTGTACCTGGTGAACCAGGACATGAAG
>BADC01001068.1 GCA_000333435.1 Corynebacterium-like bacterium B27
CGGGTCGTCGCCGAAGGCTTCGGCGGCCTGGAAGAAGCAGATGGTGTTCGCGTTGAGGTCGGGCCCGGAGATCAGGGCGATCTTCGCGCCGTCGGGGTAGGCGTCCTTCACCTTCTGCACCCAGTCGTTGTAGACGTCGAGGGTCTGGCCGCCGACGTACGTCACCGTGCCCGGCTCCCAGGTCTCGTCGCCGAGGTTCGTGGCGCGACCGCAGATGGGCAGGTTGAACACGGTGACCATGACGCCCTGGCTCGGGGCGTCCTTGGTGAGCAGCTTGCAGACCAGGTTGCCGTCGTTGGGCTCCACCGCGAACACTTGGCTCGTCGCGCTCGGCATCGCCGGCGCGACGGCTCTCACCCTCAGCGCCTGTGGCTCCGGCTTCGACGACGCCGGATCGACCGGCGCCGCCCAGGACTCCGCGGCGCCGCTCACCGTGCTCATCGGCTCGAGCGGTGACGCCGAGACCGCGGCCGTCACCGACGCCGTGGCGGCGTGGTCGGCCGACTCCGGCACCGACGCCACGGTGACCGCCGCATCCGATCTCAACCAGCAACTCAGCCAGGGCTTCGCGAGCGGCAAGCCCGCCGACGTGTTCTACGTGTCGACGGATGCGCTGGCCGGCTTCGCCTCGAACGGCTCGCTCTACCCCTACGGCGATCAG
>BADC01001067.1 GCA_000333435.1 Corynebacterium-like bacterium B27
GATGCCGCGTCCGATGCCTGGGGCTGGATGGGCAAGGCAATCGACCGCGCGCTTGGCGGCGGGTCGATCGCGCAGCAGATCGCGGACCTGCAGCAGCAGCGTGCCACGCTCGTGGGCACGAACCTTGCCGGCGCGGTGCCCGGCATCGATAAGCAGATCGCGGACCTGCAGGCGCAGCTGAAGCAGGAACAGCAGAAACAGAACAATGCGGGTGCCCGGTCGCGCGCCGTCACGGCGATGGGTTACGTCGACGAAGCGACCGGCGGCAACCAGCTCGACCAGCTCAAGACGAAGCTCGCTGCGATCAACGGCGTGCTGGCCGACAATGGCAAGGCGGCGGGCCTGAGCGCCGGCCAGCTCCGCAATGCCCGCGCCGCGCAGGACGAATATACCCACGCGGTTACCACCTATTTGCCCGAAGGGCAGAAGGCTGCGGCGCTGGCGAAGCTCGACGCGCAGATCGCGGCCGCGAAGACGCCGGCAGAAAAGGGCGCGCTGGCGGCGCAGAAGGAACGGCTGGAACAGGGCGGTAAGCTGATCACGGCGGCCGATGCCGAGGCGGCGGCGCAGGGCAAGGGCGCGGCCGCGAAGGCCGAGGCGGCGAAGGCGGGCGCCGGTCATGCCCAGTCTCTGGCCCGCGAGGCGGCCGCGATGGAGGCCAGCGCCCGTGCCGCGCTCGATGTCGCTGCTGCCTATCTGCAGAGCGATGGTGCTGGCGTTCTCGCTGAGGCCCGCCGCAAGGCGATCACGGATGCGACGAAGAACGGGATCGACGTCGAGGCGGAGGCGCGCCGCCAGATCGCGCTGAGTATCGCGGACGGTATCGCCAACTCGGCGAAGTCGGTATCCGGGCTGCGGATCGAGACGGCTGCTCGTACACAGGTCAATCTGGAAGTCTCGAACGGCGCGCTCGCGGTTGGTCTGATGAACCAAGTGCTGAGCGATGAAGCGGCTCTCCGTCCTCTTCTGAAGATGCAGGCGCTTGCGCAGGGCGATGCCCTCACGGCCCTGACCAAGGTTATTGAG
>BADC01001066.1 GCA_000333435.1 Corynebacterium-like bacterium B27
CCCGGGGTGTTACTTGTTGACGGTGAAGCCCTGCTGGTGCCGTAGTCGACCAGCTGGTCTGCCAGGTCTGCAGGCCCTTGTTCAGGTCGCTGCTGTTCTTGTAGGCCTGGCCGACGGTGTCACCGAAGATGCTGTTGGCGTACACCTGGTAGGGCAGGTAGTGCCAGCCGGAGGGCACGTTCTTCGACGCGTCGACGAGGGTCTCGTTGATCGCCTGGCCACCGAAGTACTCGGGGGTCTCGGCGAGGAAGTCCTTCGATTCGAGGTCGGCCGTGGTCGACGGGAAGCCGCCTGACTCGAGGAAGACCTTGATCGACTCCGGGTCGTTGTTCAGCCACTTGAGGAAGCCGGCGGCGAGCGCCTGGTTCTGCGACTGCTTCAGCACGACCTGGCCACCGCCACCGTTCTCGGCGGTCACCGGGGTGCCGTCGTAGGTGGGCATGGGCGCGACTCGCCAGTCACCGGATGCCTGGGGCACGCTCGACTCGAACACGCCGGGCATCCACGCACCGGTCAGCAGGGTGGCGATGGTGCCGTCACCGAGCGCTTTGTACCACTCGTCGCTCCAGCCGGGGACGGTGGAGACGAGCTTGCCCTCGACGAGCTTGTTCCACTCGTCGGCCCACTTCTTCGAGCCCTCGTCCTGGAGGTTGACCGTCACGTTCGTGCCGTCGGTCGAGAACGGCTGGCCGCCGGCCTGCCAGATCATGCTCGTGGTGAAGCCCGCGTCGCCGGTGTCGTTGGTGATGTAGGCGTTCGGATCGGCGGCGTGCAGCTTCTCAGCCGCGGCGACGTACTCGTCGTAAGTGGTGGGCACCTCGATGCCGTACTTGTCGAAGAGGGTCTTGTTGTAGAACATCGCCATGGGGCCCGAGTCCTGCGGCAGGCCGTAGATCTTGCCGTCGAAGGCCACCGAGCTCCAGGGGCCGGCGCTGTAGTCCTTCTCCAGGTCGCCGAAGCCGTAGGACGTGAGGTCGACCAGCGAGTCGGAGAGCGCGAACTGCGGGATGGCGTAGTACTCCACCTGCGCGACATCCGGAGCACCTGAACCCGCCGTGATGGCATTCTGGAGCTTCGTGTACTCGTCGGTGTTGGTGCCGGCGTTGACGTACTTCACGTCGACGTTGGGGTAGGCCTTCTCGAAGGCCGCGACCTGGGCCTCGGCCGAGGGCGTCCAGCTCCAGTAGGTGATGGTGCCGCCCTTTTCGAGGGCCGCCTCGATGTCGTCGGCGGAGCCGCCGCCGGAGGAGGAGCCGCCGCCCGAGGCGCAGGCGGCCAGGCTCAGGCCGAGCGCCAGGGTCGACGCCGTTGCCAGCGCGACGCGGCGCAGTGTCGTGGAACGCATCCGTTTTCCTTTCGGTGATTTCACTTCGTTGTGCAGGGGTGGTTCGTCATTGCTTGACGCTTCCCGCGCTCAGGCCGGACTGCCAGAAGCGCTGGAAGAAGAGGAAGGCGATCACGATCGGCACGATCGTGAGCAGGGCGCCGGTGATCACCAGGTTGTAGATGGGCTGGGCGG
>BADC01001065.1 GCA_000333435.1 Corynebacterium-like bacterium B27
GAGCGANCCATCGAGGGCAGCTCGTCGTGCGGTGTCCACGTGCCGAGCCGGTCGATCACCGCGGCGAGCGGCACGGAGCGGGCGAGCGGCACCTCCAGCGCGCGCGCCGGGCCGGCGGCGACCGGCACGTCGTCGACGGCCAGCGGGGTGTAGCGAGCCAGCACCTCGCGGAAGGCGTGGTACTTCGCCGTGGGGTCGCCCGCCTCGTCGAGCGGGGCGTCGTAGTCGTAGGAGGTGACGATCGGCTGGTACACGCCCTTGTCGTTCGCCCCGTTGGTGAAGCCGAAGTTGGTGCCGCCGTGGAACATGTAGATGTTCACCGACGCACCCGCCGCGAGCAGGTCGTCGAGGTCCTGAGCCGACTGTTCCACCGAGGTGGTGTGGTGGTGGGCGCCCCAGTTGTCGAACCAGCCGTCCCAGAACTCCGAGCACATGAGCGGGCCCGTCGGCTGGTGCTCGCGCAGCGTCGCGAGGCGCTCCGCCGAGCGTGAACCGAACGACGCGGTCTTGTGCAGGCTCGGCAGGCTGCCGTCCTCGAGCATCTGCGCGGTGGGCTGGTCGACCGTGGTGAACGGCACCGTGAGGCCGATGCCCCGGTTCAACTCGACGAGCTTCTCCAGATAGACATGGTCGGAGCCGTAGGCGCCGTACTCGTTCTCGATCTGCACGAGGATGATCGGCCCCCCGTTGCCGATCTGCCGTGGCACCAGCACGGGCGCGAGCTGCTCGAAGTACTCCGTGACCGCTGCGAGGTACTGCGGCTCGTCGCGGCGCACGCCGACGGTGCCGGATGAGAACAGCCAGGCCGGCAGCCCCCCGTTGTCCCACTCGGCGCAGATGTACGGCCCGGGGCGCACGATCGCGTGCATCCCCTCGGTCGCGACCTCGTCGAGGAACCGCCCGAGGTCGAGCGAGCCGCTGAGGTCGAACTCCCCGGGCCGGGGTGCGTGCGCGTTCCAGGCCACGTAGGTCTCGATGGTGTTGAGCCCCATCTGGCGCGCCTTGCGGATGCGGTCCCGCCACAGATCGGGGTGCACGCGGAAGTAGTGCAGCGCCCCCGAGAGGATGCGGAAGGGCTCGCCGTCGAGCAGGAAGTGCTCGTCGCCGATCTGGAAGTCAGACATGGTCGTCCTCGGAGTCGGGGGCGGAAGTGAGTTCGATCGCCGACCACGAGAGGGCGGGGACCGTGAGAGTGAGGAGCACGACGCCGTCGTCGGCCGGCGAGAGCTGCGCGGCGTCGCCAAGCGGGGTGAACCCGACCGGCTGCGCGGCGGCGTCGTTGATGGTGTGGCGGTCGCCACCGTCGGGCACGGTGAGGGTGTCGGCGCGCGCGATCCGCAGCCCGGCCGCCGCCACCCCGACCGACACCGACACGGCCGCCGCCTCGGTGAGCGACCGGTTCGTCACGAACAGCGCGATCGTGCCGTCGTCGCCGACCGTCGCCACCGCGTCGAGCAGCGGGGCATCCCCGTAGCGAGCCGTCGGAGCCACCGGCACCGAGGCCTCCGGATGCGCGGCCGGGTCGACCACGCGCCCCGCCGCCAGCTGCGCGGCGCGCTGGAACGGGAAGAAGGTGCTCTGCCGCCAGGCCGGTCCGCCCGGCTCCGAGCGGATGGGCGCGATCACGTTGACCAGCTGCGCGAGGTTCGCCATCGAGACGCGGTCGGCGTGGCGCAGCAACGAGACGAGCAGGGAGCCGACGACCACCGCATCCGTCACCGAGTACGCGTCCTCGATGAGTCGCGGCGCCTCGGGCCACGACCCGTTCATCACCACGGGCTTGTCGACCTCGTTCCAGCGCCGCTGGTACCAGACGTTCCATTCGTCGACCGAGATGCCGACCGGATGCTCGGAGCCCGGCCCCGCCCCCGCGTCGTCGATGATCGCCGCGACCTCGTCGATGTAGCGGTCGAGAGCAGTGCCCGAGGCGAGGAAAGAC
>BADC01001064.1 GCA_000333435.1 Corynebacterium-like bacterium B27
CGTTCGGGGCGCTCACCGCCATCGAGGCGGCAGGGCGGTCGGGCATCCTGATCGGCGGAGCCGACGGCATGCCGGATGCGGTCGACGCCGTCATCGCGGGCAAGATCGTGTCGACCGCCCGGCACTCGTCGGCGCAGATCCACTCCCTCCCGGTCATCCTCGGGGTGGCCTGGAAGCTCGGCGCCATCCCGGAGTTCCCGAAGCTCGTGCCCGTCGTCGCGCCGGTGGTCACCACCGACAACGCCGACGCGGTGAAGTTCATGCAGTCGACGGGCGTGCTCTATGCCTGAGTCGACGGCCACGGCGCCGGTGCTCGACGCGCCGGCCACCGCGCCCACCGAGACCACCGGCGCGGCGCCGGTGCTCGAGCTCCGCGGCATCAGCAAGCGCTTCGCCGCCATCTCCGCCCTGTCGGGAGTGAACCTCACGGTCGGCCGCGGCGAGGTGCACGCCCTCTTCGGCCACAACGGCGCCGGCAAGTCCACGCTCATCAAGACCCTCGCGGGTGCGGAGACGCCCGACGACGGACAGGTGCTCGTGAACGGTGTGCGCATCGACGTCTCGAATCCGCGCGGGGCGCTGGATGCGGGCATCCGCGTCGTCTATCAGGAGCTCTCGCTCTTCGGCAGCCTGACCGTGGCCGAGAACCTCGTGGGCAGCCGCAGTGCCTCGACCTTCGTCGACCGCGCCGGCATGATGCGGGTGGCGAAGGAGCACCTGGCCACCATGGGGCTCGAGATCGACCCGGCCACCACGGTCGAGCAGCTGCCGCTCGGCGAGCAGCAGATGATCGAGATCGGCCGCGCCCTGTTCTCGGGCGGCCGCATCATCGTGCTCGACGAGCCCACGAGCGCGCTGAGCCCCGGGGAGACCCGGCTGCTGTTCCGGTTGGTGGGCGAGATGGCGCGGCAGGGCATCACCTTCATCTTGATCAGCCACTTCCTCGACGAGATCCTCGAGAACGCCGACCGGGTGACCGTCATGCGCTCGGGTACCGTGCTGAGCACGCTCGACGTGGCGTCGACCACGGCACCCGAACTCATCGCGCTCGCGCTGGGCGAGGACTCGGGCGTCCTGGCCGGCACGTACTCGGATGTCGCGAGCGAGCTGCCCGAGCCCAAGGCCGGGCCGGTGGTGCTGGCGGCCCGTGACCTCAGCGTGGGATCGGCCGTCTCGCACGTCAGTTTCGATCTGGCGCAGGGCGAGATCCTCGCCATCTACGGCGAGCTCGGCTGCGGCAACGAGACGGTGGGTGAGGCGGTGTTCGGGCTCAGCCATCCGACGCACGGCGAGCTCACCGTGCTCGGGCACCGTCTCGCACGGCAGTCGCCCGACGAACTGCGGCGCATCGGGGTCGGCTACATCCCCGCCGACCGTCGCGCGGCGCTCGCGCTCGAGCAGCCGATCTACCGCAACATGACGCTCGCCGCGCTGCGGTTCGTGAGCCCGGCCGTGCTCCGGCCGGGGAAGGAGAAGTCGCTCGCGTCGGGGCTCATCGCGCGCCTCGGCATCCGCGGCGCCACCCCGGCGCTGCCTGTCGGCAACCTCTCCGGCGGCAATCAGCAGAAGGCGCTGATCGCCCGCTGGCTGATCGAGCTGCCGAAGGTGCTCGTGCTGGGCGAGCCCACCAGGGGCATGGATGTCGGCGCCAAGAGCGACGTGCTGCGCACCATCGAGTCCATCCGCGAGCAGGGCGTCTCCGTGCTGCTCATCACGAGCGAGCCCGAGACCGCGCTCGCCACCGCCGATCGCATCATCACGATGAGCCGCGGCGCCATCACCCACCAATTCGCGGGGGCCTCCGTCACCGCGCGAGACCTCGTGGAGGCAGTGTCATGACCAGCCGGATCGTCATCCCGCAAGGCCGCCAGAGCACCACGCTCTGGCTGGCCTCGAACGCCCGGCTCATCGGGCCCCTGTTCGCCCTCGTGCTCCTCGTCGCCATCTTCACCGCGCTCGCGCCGGGCAGCTTCCCGACCGGGGCGAACGTCACGAACATCCTGTCGCAGGTCTCGGTGCTCGCCGTGATGGCGGTGGGGCTCACCTTCGTGCTGCTGCTCGGCCAGATCGACCTCTCGGTGGCGAACGTCTCCTCGTTCGCCGGCGTGACCTGCGCCACCTTCTTCTCGGGCAACGCCTTCGGCCTGTTCCTGTTCGGCGAGGGCAAGTTCACGCCCGAGGTGACCTGGATCGCCATCCTCGGGCCGGTGCTGCTCGGCATCCTCCTCGGCTGGGGGTCGAGCCTCATGATCAACTACGCGGGCATCCCGAGCTTCGTCGCCACCCTCGCGGTGTTCGAGATCGCGAGCGGCTGGGCGCTGTACTGGAGCCAGGGCAACACGCTCTACGACATCCCGCCGTTCGTCAGCTGGCTCGGCTCCGGCGTGCTCGGGCCGGTGCCCGTGATCGCGCTGGTCGCCGCCGTCATCATGCTGATCGGCCACTTCGTGCTGCAACACACCCGCTTCGGCCGGCAGGTCTACATGACCGGCGCGAACCGGCGGGCGGCCGAGCTCAGCGGCGTGCCGGTGAAGCGGGTCATGCGCAACGTGCTGATGATCTCCGGCGGCCTCGCGGCGTTCGCCGGCGTGCTCAACGTCGGCCGCCTCGGGTCGGCGCAGGCCGAGCTCGGCAACGACCTGCTGCTGCCCGCGATCGCGGCCGTGGTGCTCGGCGGCACGAGCCTGTTCGGCGGGGTCGGCGGCATGGGGCACACCATGCTCGGTGTGCTGATCTACGGCGTGCTCGACAACGGCCTCGACCAGCTCGACATCGACATCTTCCTGAAGCCGTTCATCCGCGGGCTCTTCCTCATCCTCGCCCTCGTGCTGAACGTGCTGGCCATGGGGGTGGCGGCGCGGTCGAGCCAGGCGCGCATCACCCAGATCAATGCGGATGTCGCGGCGCAGCCGGATGCGGCGCCGGGTGATGGCGCGCCCCGCGACCGGGAGCTGGTGACCAAGTGAGGGCCGCGCTGATGGACACGAAGGCCCACCGCGCCTTCGTCGACGAGCTGCCCGAGCCGGCACTCGCCCCCGGCGAGGTGCTCGTGGCCTCGAAGGTGGTGGGGCTCTGCCGCTCCGACATCGAGTTGCTGCACGGCAGCCTCGACGGGCAGCTGCCGGTGCCCGCGCCGATCGTGCCCGGGCACGAGTGGAGCGGCGTGGTGGTCGCGGCCGCCGACGACGTCACGGGGTTCTCCCCGGGCGACCGTGTCGTCGGCGAATGCGTCATCGCCGACAACCACTGGTTCGGGTTCAGCTACCACGGCGCCGCGTCGGAGGTCTTCGCGGTCCCCGCCCGGCTGCTGCACCGATTTCCCGACTCGATGGGATTCGATGTCGCCGCGTTGATCGAGCCGTTCACCATCGCCTACAACGCCATCCGCGAGGTCGGCGGCGTTCAGCCGGGCGACACCGCGGTGGTGATCGGAGCCGGGATGATCGGGCTGGCGAGCACCAGCATCGCGCGGGCGATGGGCGCCCGGGTGGTGGTGATCGAGCCGTCCGAGCGGCGGGGCGAGCTCGCGCGGCAATTGGGCGCGGCCGAGGTCCACGCGTCAGCCGGGGACACGTCGGGCGCCGACCTCGTGATCGAGGCGAGCGGCACGGCGGGCGGCATCGCGAGCACCTTCGGGCTCGCGCGCTTCGGCGGGCGCATCGCGCAGATCGGCATCTGCGGTGACGACGACATCACGGCCCCGTTGCGGCTCATCCAGGCCAAGAACCTCACGGTCCGCGGCGTGACCGGGTCGGCCGGGGTGTGGCCGGAGGCGATCGCCTTCCTGCTGCGGCACGAGATCGACCTGTCGCCGGTGATCACGGCGCGCTTCCCACTCGAACAGCTCGACGACGCGATCGCCGCGACGGCCTCCGGCAACGTCAAGG
>BADC01001063.1 GCA_000333435.1 Corynebacterium-like bacterium B27
GCTCGAGCTGCCCCGCCACCCGCCGGGTGCTGACCGACCTCGCCGGCGCGACNCCCGGCGTGGCCTATCTCGACGTCGACGTCACGCACCGGGCCGATCTGGTGCGGCGCTTCAGCATCCTGCAGACCCCCACCACTCTCATCCTCGACCGCGACGGCGTCGTGCGCTCCCGCATCGGCGGGGCCGTGCGCCGCGCTGTGGTCGAGACGCAGCTGAAGGAACTCGCATGATCGACCCCCGCGCACCGCGGTTCACCGCGGGCATCACCGCCGTGCTCCTTCTCGTCACGGTCGCCCTGAGCTTCGCCTTCCCGACGGATGCCTCGGTGGCGCCGGTCGCGCGCATCCTCTCCCCCGCGTTCGGGCTGCTCGCCCTGCTCAGCCTGCTCTTTCTCTGGGGTGCGACGGCGGGCGTGAAGCGGCACCCGTTCGGGCTGCTGTTCCGCACGCTGGTGCGGCCGCGGTTGGCGCCGCCGACCGAGCTCGAAGACCCGAAACCGCCCACCTTCGCGCAGCTCGTCGGCTGCGTCGTCACCCTCGCCGGACTCGTGCTCGGCGCCCTCGGCGTGCCGTTCGCGCTCACGATCTTCGCCTCGCTGGCGTTCGTCGCCGCCTTCCTCAACGCGGTGTTCGGCTACTGCATCGGGTGCCAGCTCTACCTCCTGCTGGTGCGAGCGCGACGGGTTTCGGCGGGGACCTGACGGTAGCGGGCAAGTCGGCCTGACGAATGCGGCAAAGCCGAATAGTCTGGACGCACCGACGGAGAGGTCCAGCATGACTGTCACCAGCGAATCCACGACCGTATGGCGTGGCGACCTGCTCAGCGGGTCAGGCACCACGACCCTCGACACCTCGAAGGCCGGCAGCTTCGCCGTCGACTGGAAGGCGCGCTCCGAGGGCGCCGACAGCGTCACGACGCCTGAAGAACTGCTGGGCGCCGCCCATGCCTCCTGCTTCTCGATGGCCTTCGCCAACGCGCTCGCGCGCTTCGGCACGAGCCCGGAGTCGCTGCAGACGACCGCGGCGGTCACCTTCGACCCCGCCGAGGGCGTCACCGGCAGTCACCTGCTCGTGAGTGCCGTGGTGCCGGGCATCTCGGAGGCCGACTTCCAGCGCATCGCCGAGGAGGCGAAGGCCGGATGCCCGATCTCCCGTGCCCTCGCCGGCATCCCCATCACGCTCGAAGCGAGCCTCGCGTAGTGGCGGCCGGACTGCACCCCGCACCGCCGCATCCGCTGCCCGCCGCGGAGGCAACCCGATGAGCGCGCCACGCACCGTGCTCATCGCGGGCGGATCGGGTTTCATCGGCACCGAGCTCGCCGCCCAGCTGCGCGCCGACGGGCACACCGTGCTCATCCTCGTGCGCCGGCCCGCCCGCACCGCCACCGAGCGCACCTGGGACCCGGAGGCGCGCTGGATCAAGACCGCCATCGTCGACGCCGCCGACGCGATCGTCAACCTCTCCGGCGCCTCGATCTCCCGGCTGCCGTGGACGCTGCCGTACAAGCGCGAGATCCTGCAGTCGCGCATCCAGGCCACTTCGACGCTCGCCGACGCCATCCTGCGCGCCGAATCGCCGCCGGAGGTTTTCCTCAGCGGGTCGGCGGTGGGCTTCTACGGCGACCGCCCCGGCGAACTGCTCACCGAGAGCGCGCCCGTGGGCGACGGCTTCCTCGCCAAGGTCGCGGATGCGTGGGAGCGCGCAGCCGCGCCGGCTGCGGCCCGCACGCGAGTCGTCACGGCGCGTACCGGTCTCGTGGTGGGCCCGGGCGGCGGAGCACTGAAGCCGCTGCGGTTCCTGGCCAAGGCCGGGCTCGCCGGGCCACTCGGCTCGGGCGAGCAGATCTGGCCCTGGATCAGCCTCTACGACGAGGCGGCCGCACTCCGCCACCTGCTCGACTCGTCACTCGACGGGCCGGTCAACCTCGTCGGGCCCGAGCCCGCACCCGCCGGGCTCGTGGTGCGCGAATTCGCCGAGCAGCTGCACCGACCGTACTGGTTGCCCGCCCCCGCGTGGGCCCTCCGCGCCGCCCTCGCCGACGCGGGCAAGGACTTGCTGCTCGCCGACCAGAACGTGTCGGCCCAGCGCCTCGTCGCCGACGGCTTCGCCTTCCGCGACGCCACCCTCGAATCGGCCCTCGCCCACGCGGCTTAACCCGCCGCGGCTGCGCGCGCGGCCCCACGTCGCGCGCCCGGCCGCACCCCACCAGGCCGCACGGCCCGCACCCACGGCACCCCACCCCGCGCATGCCAACGCATGCGCCGACCCGTCACTTGTGGTGGGTATAGACGCGCCATCCCAACCACAAGTGACGGATCGATGGAGCTGGGGGCGCCGCGCGGGCAGTGGGGCGGCGAGGGGTGCGTCAGCGCCCGCGCTCGAGGTGGATGGCGGTGCGGAGGGCGCCGCGTGCGCGACGGCGGTCGCCCGACGCGTCGTAGGCGAGCCCCAGGCGGAACCAGGCCCGCCAATCGGTCTCGTCGGCCTCGACCGCGGCGCGGTACTGCGGGAACTCCTCGTCGGCCGCCGCCCGCACCGGTCGCCCGCTCGCACGTTTGGGCAGGTCGTCGACCGGCAGCTCGCCCTCACGCTCGAGCCGCTCCACGAGCTGCTGCGTGCGCACCCCGAACATCACCTCCCGCACCAGCGCCCACGCGCCCACGATCGGCAGGATGATGAGCACCACCCCGATCGCGATGGCGATCGGCACCCCGGTGAGCACGAACTGCACCGCCCGCACCCCCACGAGCACGATGTAGACGGCGAGCAGCACCGCCATCAGCAGGGCGGCGAAGCGGTTCTTCACGGTTGCACGCTCGTGGCGGTCGCGGCCTGCCCCGACACGTTCTCGGGGGCGGGCGCGGGCGCTTCGGCCGAGGCATCGGCGGTGTCCGCGCCAGCGCCGGCGGCTGCCGCCCCGTCGGCGCCGAGCCCGAGCACCTGGTCGAGCCCCACGACGACGCCCCGCGCATCCGCCGCCGCCGCGAGCGACACCCGGATGCCGGCCGCATACGCGCTCGGCGAGATGGTCTCGTGCGAGATCGTGAGCACCTCACCGGTGCCGCCGAACACGACGTCCTGCTTGGCGACGATGCCGGCCAGCCGCAGGCTGTGGATGGGGATGCTCGCGACCTGCTGCCCGCGCGCCCGCTGGTCGGTGTGCGGTGCGGCGACGGGGCCGAGCGCCGAACGCGCCGCGCCCATCAGCTCGGCCGTGCGCACCGCGGTGCCCGAGGGCGAGTCGACCTTGGTGGCGGCGTGCGCCTCGACGATCTCGATCGAGTCGAAGTACCGCGCCGCCATCGCTGCGAACGAGGTGGCGAGCACCGAGCCGAGCGAGAAGTTGGGGATGACGACGACGCCCGATCGCGGCTCGTCGCCGAGGGTGCGCCGGAGCGCCTGGATGCGGTCGGCAGACCAGCCCGAGGTGCCGATCAGCACGTTCTTGCCGTGCGCCACCGCGAAGTCCACCACGCCCTGGCTGACCCCGGGCACGGTCACGTCGACCACGAGGTCGGCGGCCAGCATGTCCTCGAGCGGGCTGCGCGAGTCGAGCGCCGCGACCAGGTCGAACCCGTCGAGTTCCTCGACGATCCCCGTGACGAGTCGCCCCATCTTCCCCGTCGCACCGGCCACCGCAACCTTCGTACTCATATGAGTAACCTACCCGGGCTCGCGGGGGCTCGTAGGCTGGGGGCATGCGCATCCGATCCGGCGACGTGACGGCCGAGGTCGAGCGCGGGCTGCTCGACGACTACTTCGCCTACCGGGCGGCGGCGTTTCCGCAGGCGGGTGGCTCGTACACGGTGTCGTACCCGTCTCCGGTCGACTTCGACGGGGTGAACGGCGTCTTCGTCGTGCTCGAGGACGACGAGGGCCGGGCGGTGGGCTGCGGCGGCATCCGGATGCTCGCCGACTCCGACGCCGGAATCGTGCGCTTCGAGGTCAAGCACGTCTGGCTCGACCCGGCGGCACGCGGCCGCGGCTGGGCCGGCGCCCTCATGGCCGAGCTCGAGCACCGCGCCCGCGCCTTCGGCGCCACCGAACTCGTGCTCGACACCCACGACTCCCTCACCGCCGCCGCCCGCCTCTACGCCCGCCTGAACTACGAGCCCATCCCCCCGTACAACACGAACCCCAACGCAACCAGGTGGTACCAGAAGAAACTGTGCTAGCTGCGGTGCGGCCCGGGCTTCGCACGGGCAGCACCGGCGTCGCCGGTCCTTGCCCGGCGCCGCGCGACATGTGAGGTCGCGGTCGAGCGGCACGGCCTGCGGTCGCACCACTCGGCCACGACCTCACCCTGGGTCGTCGAGTACGGCCCGCGGCTTGCGGTCTCGTGCGGAGGTCTTGGGTCAGTACGGCTGGGGGTCATTGACGCCGGTGCGCAGTTCCACCGGGAGGTGGCCCAGGTCGTTGTGCGCCACCAGCTCCGGCAGGCGCCCGGCCTTGAAGCGGATGATGGTGAGGCCTGCGTGCGCCTGGTTGAGGCCGACCCAGCGCCACTCGGGCGCATCCATGGCCTCCCGCACGAACCAGGCGATCACGAAGTTGTGGGTGATCAGCAGGTCGTGGGTGGTGGCCCGCGACGGGGTGAGGAACTCGGCCACCGCATCCGCCATCTGAGCCCGGCCGGCCTCCACCTCGTCGTCGGTGACGGAGTTGAAGAACGGCTCGAAGGTGTGCGGCATCTGCGGCGAGTACCCGGTCGGCACGCAGTCGAACAGCAGAGCACTGGGCTTCGGATCGAGAGCGGGAAGGTGCTCGCTCATGATCAGCGCGGTCTGCTCGGCGCGCTGCAGCGGGGAGTGCCACACGTTGTCGAACGGCACACCGCCGAGCCGGTCGGCGATCAGTCGCGCCTGGCGGTGCCCGCGCGGCGAGAGCGGTCCGTCGTCGACGCCGTGCTCGGCGTCGAGCTGCTCGCCGTGCCGCACGAGGTAGAGGGTGTGCGCCATCAGGTGCTCACCACCTGACGGAACGCGTCGTCGTCGACCGGGCCGACCGCCGCGATGCTGACCGGATGCGCGGCCAGCTCTTGCGCGAGCTCCTGCACGTCCTCGCGGGTGACGGCCATCAGGCGCCGCACGCTCTCGTCGAGGTCGACGAACTCGCCCATGGTGAGCTCGGAGCGGCCGAGCCGCGACATGCGGGTGTCGGAGTCCTCGAGCGCCAGCGCGGCCGAGCCCGAGAGCTGCCCGTGGGCGCGGTCGAGTTCGTCGGCGGTGATGCCGTCGGCGGCGAGCCGGTGCAGCTCGCTCAGCATGAGCTCGCTCACCGTGCCCGAGCGCTCGGGCGTGCATCCGGCGTACATCGTGAAGACACCGGCGTCGGAGTAGCTCGGTGCGTAGGAGTACACCGAGTAGGCCAGGCCGCGCTTCTCGCGCACCTCCTGGAACAGGCGCGACGACATCCCGCCGCCGAACGCGGAGTTGAGCACGGCCATGGTGGTGCGCCGTTCGTCGGTGGCCACGAGCCCGGGCATGCCCACCATGACGCTGACCTGCTCGGTGGGCTTGTGGGTGACGCTGACCGGGCGACCGGCGCCGAGCTCTGCCGGTTCGGCAGAGCGGCGGGCCCGAGGGGCGGCCTCGAGCGAGAGGTCCCAGCCCGACGCGTCGAGCGCGGCGGTGACGGCGGCGACCAGCACGTCGTGATCGACCGCGCCCGCCGCCGACACCACGAGATCGCTCGGGCGGTAGGAGGCGGTGTAGTGGTCCCACACGGCGTCGCGGGTGACGGCGCGGATGGTCTCGGGCGTGCCGCCGACGGGCCGGCCCAGCGGATGCTCGCCCAGCACCGCCTCGAACAGTCGCTCCCCCACGAGATCGCCCGGGTCGTCCTCGGCCATGGCCAGCTCCTCGAGGATGACGCCGCGCTCGGTCTCGAACTCACCGCGTTCGAGGAGCGAGGAGGTGAGCATGTCGGCGATCACCGTGATCGCCATCGGCAGATCCGCGTCACGCACCTTCGCGTAGTAGCAGGTGTACTCCTTGGCGGTGACGGCGTTGTGCTCGCCGCCGACGGAGTCGAACGAGATCGCGATGTCGAGCGCCGAGCGACTCGGCGTGCCCTTGAACAACAGGTGCTCGAGGAAGTGCGTCGACCCGAACCGCGACGGGATGCCCGCAACGGCACCCAGCTCGTCGCGCGACCCGGCCGCCACCCAGTACCCGATGGTGGCGCTGCGGCTGCCCGGGATGTGCTCGGTGAGGATGCGCACCCCGCTCGGCAGGATCGTGCGTCGCACCAGCCCTTCGGCGACCGTGCCGATCGACAGTTCGGGTAGGTCAAGGGGAAGTGGCACGGCGCTGTTCATCGTTGTCAGCCTACGCCATCGCCTCCGCTCGGCCCCGGTTCCGGCCGGTGCGCCGGGGCCGCAGCACGCATCCGGTACGCCGTCGGACTGAGCCCTGTGGAGCGGCGGAATCGCTGCGAGAAGTACAGCGGATCGCTCCAGCCGACGTCCCGCGCGATCACCCCCACCGGGCGGTTCGTGAAGTCGAGCAGCTGCTTGGCGAGCAGCAGCCGCTCTCGCTCGACGAAGCGCTGGGGGCTCAGCCCGAGGTGCGCCGTGAAGAGGCGGCTCAACCGCGAGGGCGAGAGGCCGCCGACAGCGGCGAGCACCGGGACGTCGAGTTCGTCGGCGAGGTGCGCCTGCACGTACTCGACCACCCGGAGCACGCGTTCATCGGTCGGGCCCGACCGCGGGTTCTGCGTGTCGAGCCAGAGCAGTGCCTCCTCGAGGGCGTTCAGCGCGAACAACTCGGCGGTGGCGAGCGGGCTGCGCGCCAGCCCCACGGTGCGGCGCAGTGCCGCTCGCACGCGACGGAGCACCTCGCCGTCGACCCGCAGCCGGCCCACCCCCTCCCGGCGCCCCGGCCATTCCAGCAGTCCCGACCAGTCCGTCGGCGGGCGGAAATGCGCGAACAGGAACTCCCATGTCCCCGGTGCCGGCGACGTCGCGTAGTCGTGCCGGGCACGTGGGGCGATCAGAATGGTGTCGCCCGCATCCGTCGTCAGCGATCCGTGGTTTCCGGCCACCCGGCCCGCTCCCGCCAGGGTGTGGATGAGGAGCCAGTCGTCCGTGCCGTGCGCCCGCCAGGTCGAGTAGTCAGCACCCTCGCGGAAGTGGCCGCCCGAGATCCGGTCGAACTCAGGATGCTTCGACTCCACACGGAGCCGTGCAGCAGGATCTTCATGGTTCATGACAGCAAATCCTATTCAGCTCCGGCAGCCAGTCCGGCAGTCTCGCTCGTATGTCTACTATCACCCCCTTCCCCGCCACCGACGCCGCCTCGCTCGCCGAGGAGTTCGATCGCCGCGGAGTCGTCCACCTCCCCGCGGTCTTCTCGCCCGAGGAGGTCGCCGGGATCCGCGAGTCCTTCATGGCTCAGGTCGAACGCGACCGCTCGATCGGGCACGACGACAAAATCCCGGAGGACGACCCGCTGGCCCGGTATCCGCGATTCGTGCATCCGCACCGCCGCACCGACCTGGAGGTCGGCCGGCTCTCCCGCCGATGGATGCTCGACGAGCGCATCCTCGAGCGGGTGACCGCCATGATGGGCCCCGTCTTCGCCGCCCAGTCGATGTTCTACTTCAAGCCGGCCGGCGGCCGCGGGCAGGCCATGCACCAGGACAACCTGTTCCTGCAGGCGCACCCTGAGACCTGCATCGCCGCGTGGATCGCGATCGACGACTGCGACAGCGAGAACGGGGGCCTCAGGATGGTGCCCGGCTCCCACCGCTACGAATTGGTGTGCCCGGAGGAGGCCGACGCCGACGAGTCGTTCACCAACGCCGAGGTCAAGCTGCCCGAGGGCATGGTCGCCGAGCAGACGGTGCTCGCCGCCGGTGACATGCTGTTCTTCCACGGCAGCATGGTGCACGGCTCCGGCCCGAACCGTTCGGCCGATCGCTTTCGGCGGTCATTGATCTTTCACTACGTGCCGCAGTCGAGCACCGAGATCGCGAAGTTCTACAACCCGCTGCTGGCGCCGGATGGCGCGGAGATCGTGGTTGCCGAGTCCGAGGACGGCGGCGCCTGCGGTGAGGGCTGGACCCCGGCGGGCCCGCACTGATCGGGAGACACGGATGCCCGCCCCGCGTCATGCGGGACGGGCATCCGTCGTGTCGGTCGAGGCTTAGCCCTCCGCGGGCTCCGTGGGGCCCTCGGAGTGGGCGGCTGAACCCTCGGTGTCGGCCGCGTCGGCGAGGACCGGGGCGAGCGACAGCTTTCCGCGGTCGTCGATCTTCGTGATCTCGACCAGGATCTTCTGCCCGACGCCGAGCACGTCTTCGACGTTCTCGACGCGCTTGCCGCCGGCGAGCTTGCGCACCTCGGAGATGTGCAGCAGGCCGTCCTTGCCCGGGAGCAGGGAGATGAAGGCGCCGAAGGTGGCGAGCTTCACGACGGTGCCGAGGAACTGCTCACCGATCTCCGGGTTCTGCGGGTTCGCGATGGCGTTGACCTGCTGGCGCGCGGCCTCGGCCGAGGGGCCGTCGACGGCGCCGATGTACACGGTGCCGTCTTCCTCGATCGAGATGTCGGCGCCGGTCTCGTCCTGGATCGCGTTGATCGTCTTGCCCTTCGGGCCGATCAGCTCGCCGATCTTGTCGACCGGGATCTGCACCGAGATCACGCGCGGCGCGGTCGGGGCCATCTCGTCGGGCGCGTCGATGGCGGCGTTCAGCACGTTGAGGATCGCCTCGCGGGCGGCCTTGGCCTGCTTGAGCGCACCGTCGAGCACCGAGGTGGGGATGCCGTCGAGCTTGGTGTCGAGCTGGATCGCGGTGACGAACTCGCTGGTTCCGGCCACCTTGAAGTCCATGTCGCCGAGCGCGTCCTCAGCGCCCAGGATGTCGGTGAGCGCCGCGTAGCGGGTCTCCCCGTCGACCTCGTCGGAGACGAGGCCCATCGCGATGCCGGCGACCGGGGCGCGCAGCGGCACACCGGCGTTCAGGAGCGACAGGGTCGAGGCGCAGACGGAACCCATCGAGGTGGAGCCGTTGGACCCGAGGGCCTCGGACACCTGACGGATGGCGTAGGGGAACTCCTCGCGCGAGGGCAGCACCGGCACGAGGGCGCGCTCGGCCAGGAAGCCGTGCCCGATCTCGCGACGCTTCGGCGACCCGACGCGGCCGGTCTCACCGGTCGAGTAGGGCGGGAAGTTGTAGTGGTGCAGGTAGCGCTTCTTCGTGATGGGCGAGAGCGAGTCGATCTGCTGCTCCATCTTGAGCATGTTCAGCGTGGTGACACCCAGGATCTGGGTCTCGCCGCGCTGGAAGATCGCCGAACCGTGCACGCGCGGGATGACCGCGACCTCGGCGTCGAGCGGGCGGATGTCGGCGAGCCCGCGCCCGTCGATCCGCACGCCGTCGCGCAGGATGCGGCCGCGCACGACCACCTTGGTGACCGACTTGTAGGCGGCGGAGACCATGCCGATGACCTCGGCATCCAGCTCGCCCGCCTCGACCTTGGCGGCGACGGCGGCCTTGACGCGATCCTTCAGGGCGTCGTCGGCGTTCTGGCGCTCGATCTTGTCGGCGATCTGGTAGATACCCACCAGCTCGTCGTAGCTGAGCTCGGCGACGGCGTCGTAGGCGGCCTGGGTGTAGGGCAGGAACACGGGGTACTCCTGCACCGCCTTGTTGGCCTGCTGCGCCATCGAGGCCTGCGCCTCGACGAGCTGCTTGATGAAGGGCTTGGCGGCCTCGAGGCCCTCGGCCACGACGGCCTCGTTGGGCTTGACGGCGCCGCCCTTGATGAGGTTCCAGCTGTTCTCGGTGGCCTCGGCCTCGACCATCATGATCGCGACATCCTGCGAGCCGTCGCTGTTCGTGACGACCCGGCCGGCGACCACGAGGTCGAACACGGCGTCTTCGAGCTGCGAGTACTTCGGGAACGCGACCCACTGGTCGGGCTCCGAGCCGTAGCCGGGCATGAGCGCGAGGCGCACGCCGCCGATCGGGCCGGAGAACGGGATGCCCGAGATCTGGCTCGAGGCGGAGGCCGCGTTGATGGCCAGAGCGTCGTAGAACTCGTCGGGCGCGATGCTCAGCACGGTGATGACGACCTGCACCTCGTTGCGGAGGCCGTTGACGAACGACGGGCGCAGCGGGCGGTCGATGAGGCGGCAGACGAGGATCGCCTCGGTCGAGGGACGGCCTTCGCGACGGAAGAACGAGCCGGGGATCTTGCCGGCCGCGTACGACCGCTCCTCGACGTCGATGGTCAGCGGGAAGAAGTCGAAGTTGTCTTTCGGGTGCTTCGACACGCTCGTGGCCGAGAGCAGCATGGTGTCTTCGTCGAGGTACGCAGCGACGGCTCCCTGAGCCTGCTGCGCGAGGCGGCCGGTCTCGAAGCGGACGGTGCGGGTGCCGTACTTGCGGTTGTCGAGAACGGCTTCGGCGAATTTGATTTCAGGACCTTCCAAGAGGTCTTTCTCCTTTGTTTAGCGTCGCGGCCCCGTGTGGGCGTGCGACTCCTCGCGTGGGAGCAGGCATCACGGCAGCGAATGCGCGCCGAAACGTGTGTCGAAGGGCGACGCTGTGAATGAACACATGCTGGCCACCAGTAGAAAATCTCCGTGACGCACGCGCGTTTCGGAAACCCACCACCGAGGACCAGCTTCCTGCCAGCCTGCTCTCAACCTCTTCATCCTACCAGCCGTGAGCCGCAGAACCGAGGAACGCTCGCGCGGGTGTCAGCCGGGCACCGGCCCGAGGCCGAACTCGACCGTGAAGGGACGCGTGCCGCCCTCGATCGTGACCGGCACCACGAGGGCGGCGCCGCGCGCCGCGAGCGCCCGCAACTCGGCGCCGAGCGCGAAGTCGACCTCGCGCGGCACGAAACCGGCGCGGTAGATCACCCCGTCGTCGCCGACGATGTCGACGGCGACCCGCAGTTCCCGCCCGAGCCAGCGACTGGCATCCGGCGTGAGCACCGCCGTGATCGGCCCGTGCGCCTTCGCCTGCGCGGCGTCGATGGCGTTCTGCCGGCGTTCGGTCTCGATCACCCGGAGCGTGCGGTCGGGCACGACCGGCACGAGCTCGATGCCATCGAGAGTGCGCCGGGTGTTCTCGCTGTCCCGCCCGGTGCGCCGGAACAGCGGCAGCACGAGCAGCACGGCGATCACCACGGCCGCGACCAGCAGCCCGATCGAGAGCACCGGGCCGACCACCGGCCAGTCCGCGCGCGAGACGAAGTTCGCGGCGATGGCGAGGGCCAGCACCAGGGCGAACAGCAGGGCCTCCCAGCGCCAGAACGGCTTCCATCGGCGCGCAGAGTTCATACCCCTAGTCTGCCCTGTCGACGGGCCAGCACCGCTCGTCCGCGGCCCGCCTCAGAGCCCGTGCATCGTGAACATGCGCGCCAGCCGATCCTGCAGCACGCCGGCTGCCGCCGCCCGCGCGACCCCGGTTCTGATCGCGAAACCCGGGCGCGCCGCGGGCCGCCCCATCGCCATGTTGAACTCGGCCACCCGGGCCGCCCGGCCGGCCGAGCGGAGCCGGGTGCGGCTGAACCGACGAAGCAGAGCGGATGCGCGTTCCTCCGCCCCCGCGCCCGACGCCAGCAGCTCAGGCAGCACCTCGGCGAGCGCCGCCGCGTCGAGCCAGCCGAGATTCATGCCCTGCCCGCCGATCGGGCTGACCTCGTGCGCGGCGTCGCCGATCACGAGCATCCGTCCGTCCCCCATCGTCGGCACGCTGCGCCGGCGCACCCCGAAGACGCTCGTCATGCTCGCGCCGCCCGGATCCGTCGTGAGGCCGGTGCGTTCACGGATGAGCCGCGACAGCAGCGCCGCCACCGCCGGGTCGTTCGTCTCGCCCGAGTCGGCCCGGGTCGCGGCGGCGACGGTGCCCGAGTCCGGCAGGTGCGTCACCCAGCGGCGCTTGCCGCCGGGCAGTGGGAACGACTCGACGATGCCCTGCTGGTGCAGATGCAGCACCGCGACCGGCCCCTCGTCGGTGCCGTCGACCAGGTCGCCCATCACGTACCGGTAGGGATACTCGTGCACGGTGTCGCGGATGCGCGCCGCAGCCCGCACGGTGCTGAGCGGCCCGTCGGCGCCCACCACGTAGCGCGCGTCCACCCGCAAGGCGTCGCCGCGCGCTGTGCGGCCGAGCACGGCGACGGAGCCGGACCGCCGCTCGAACCGCTCGACCTGCACGCCGCCGCGGAGCGCATCCGGAGCCCGGGTCGCGAGTTCGCCCCGCAGGGTGCGTTCGGTTGCCACCTGCGGCACCGACAGCACGAACGGATGCGGCGCCGGCACCGCCGCGAAGTCGAGCGACGCGGCCACGGCGCCGTCGATGCGGACGATGCCCCGGTCGATCCGTACCCCGGCCGCGAGCACCGGGTCGAGCACGCCGAGCCGTTCGAGCGCGGCGAGGGAGGGCGCATGCACGCCGATCGCCCGGGAGTGCACCCGCGGGCCGCCACGGCGCTCGAGCACGACGACGTCGACGCCGCGCCGCACGAGCGCAAGGGCCAGGAACAGCCCCGACGGGCCGGCACCCACCACGGCGACGTCATGCATCCGTTTCGGCGCCCCCGGTTCTGGCCGCGGAGCTCGCGGCGTAACTGAGCAGGTTGCGGTAGGGCGGCTGCGCCTCGACGCTCCAGCCGCGGCGGGCGGCGACGCGGAGCTCTGCGGTGGTGTAGCTGCGCCGGATGGAGGTGAGGCCGTCGTCGCGGATGAACGAGCGGCGGAAGAACGGCAGGGTGCCCACCGAGAACGCGGCGTACGCGACCGGGCTGCGCCGGATGTCGCTGTGCAGCGCGAGCCCTCGGCAGAGCAGCTCGCTGTCGACCTGGAGGTCGGCCAGCTGTTCGGGGGTCAGGTGGTGCAGCACGTGGTTGGAGACCACGAAGTCGAAGCGCTGGGCGGCATCGACGAGCTCACTGCTCTCGGCGAGCAGGAATCGGACGCCGTCGGGGTTGGGGGTGCGCGCCGCGAAGTCGAGGGCACGGGCATCCGGATCGATCGCGGTGACCTGCAACTGCAGACCGTCGGCCGCCGCCCAGTGCGCGAGCGCCCGGGCGATGTCGCCGCCGCCGCAGCCGATGTCGAGCAGGGTCGACGGCAGCACCGGGGAGAGCAGCGGGCGGATGCGGTCGCGATACGTCCCGCGCCACCCCGAGACGAGAGAGTTCACCACGCGGAACTGCTCGTAGGTGCGGGCCAGGAGTTCGGGGTCGCAGGCGGGGTCGTCCATCAGTTCGCGCGCGTCGACCGCACGCCGGCGCAGGCTCGAGCGCAGCAGCGTCACGCGGCCGCCCGCACCGTGAGGAGGCCGGTCTCGACGGTGAGGCCGGGGCCGAACGCCATGGCGCAGACCCGGTCGCCGTCGCGGGGCGGCGTCGACGACTCGAGGATCGCCTTCAGCACGAACAGGATGGTCGCGCTCGACATGTTGCCGTAGTCGCGCAGCACCCCACGGGAGGCGGCCATCTGCCGGTCGGAGAGGTCGAGTTTCGCCGCCACCTTGTCGAGGATGCTCCGGCCGCCCGGGTGCACGGCCCACTGGGCGATGTCGGCGCTCGGCGCCTCACCGATGGTGGCGTCGCGGGCCAGCAGCGGCTCCAGCGCGCCGGAGATGTGCTCGTCGATGATCTTCGGCACATACGAGCTGAGGATCATCTCGAAACCCTCGTCGCCGATCTTCCAAGCCATGTCCTCCTCGCCGACGGGCGTCAGCACACTCTCGAAGGCGTCAAGGTCGAGCACGAACGGGGTGCCGGGGTCGGCCGGAAGGTCGCGGGCCGTGACGATCGCCGCGGCGGCGCCGTCGGCGAAGACCGAGGAGGCCACGATCTGGTCGGGCTCGTTCGAGGAGCGCACGTGGAGGGTGCAGAGCTCCGCGCTGACCACGAGCACGACGGCGTCGGGGTCGGCCTCGCAGAACGACTTCGCCATCCGGAGCGCCGGGAAAGCGGCGTAGCAGCCCATGAACCCCACGTGGTAGCGCAGGGTGCTGGGGGCGAGCCCGAGCTGGCGCACGAGCACGTAGTCGGGGCCGGGCGCGAAGAACCCGGTGCAGGAGACGGTGACGACGTGCGTGATGTCGCCGGGGGTGAGGCTCGGCACGGCGTCGAGGGCCTTCTGCGCCGCCTCCAGGTAGAGGGCGGATGCCCGTTCGATGTAGAGCTCGTTGCGCACCCGGGTCGAGGGCGCGAGCAGGGCGCCGGAGGCCAGATCGAAGAACTGCGGATCGTCGTACTGCTGATCGAGGGTCAGCTCGTCGATCACCGAGTAGCGGGTCTCGATGGCCGAGGCGTCGAAGGAGGCGGTGACCAGCCGCTGGCCGAGGCGGGAGAGACCCTCTTGAGCGGCGAACACGTCACGCACATCCGCCTGCCGGAGCACCGTCTCGGGAACCGCGGTCTGGATGGTTCGCACGCTCACTGACATAGGCCCATACAAGCACGATCATGTGCTTGCATGGGCCTGACTCAGCAATCCCGGATGCGCCACCCGGTTTACTGAGCGCCGTACCCGCCGACGGGGCTGAACGAGGCGTCGAGCGCGAACGGGTCGACCACGCGGCTGGAGCGGTCGGAGCGCTCCACCGCGTCGGCCAGCTCGCCGGCGGCCCGGTGGATGCGGTCGGTCAGCGACGCGACGCCGTCGGCGCCGCTCCCCCAGTCCTCGCTCGAGGCGTAGACGCTCGTGGGCATGACCGGGGCCCGGAGGTAGCTGAACAGCGGGCGCACCGCGTGCTCGAGCGCCAGCGAGTGCCTGGGCGTGCCGCCGGTCGCGGCGATCAGGGTCGGGAGGCCCGTGAGCGCCGTGTTGTCGATCACGTCGAAGAACGACTTGAACAGGCCGCTGTAGCTGGCGGTGAAGATCGGCGTGACGGCGATCAGGCCGTCGGCGCCGGCCACCGCGTCCAGGGCGCTCTGCAACTTCGCGCTCGGGAACCCGGTGATCAGGTTGTTCGTGATGTCCTGCGCGATGTCGCGGAGCTCGATGGTGCGGAGCTCCACGTCCACCCCGCGGTCCCGGAGGTCGGCCACAGTCGCATCCGCGAGCCGGTCGGTCAGCAGCCGCGTGGAGGACGGCTGACTGAGGCCCGACGAGATGGCGACGAGCTGCTTGATGTTCTCGGTCATGACTACGCTCCCTTGATGCCGAAGGCGGCACCGGTGTGGGTGGTGGACGAGTTCTCGGCCCGGGCCGCTTCGGCCGCGACGGCGGACTGCCCGTCGAGGTCGGCGGCCTGGCGGGCGGCCTCGCGGGCGCGCATCCGCTCGATCTCGCTCGCGTGGGTGGGGCCGTCGGGCACGTGCGCCGGGCGCTTGGCGTCCATCTCCTTGCGGAGCACGGGCACCACTTCGGCGCCCAGGATGTCGAGCTGCTCGAGCACGGTCTTCAGCGGCAGGCCGGCGTGGTCCATCAGGAACAGCTGGCGCTGGTAGTCGCCGAAGGTCTCACGGAAGGTGAGGGTGCGGTCGATGACCTGCTGCGGGCTGCCGACGGTGAGCGGGGTCTGCGAGGTGAAGTCCTCGAGGCTCGGGCCGTGGCCGTAGACCGGGGCGTTGTCGAAGTAGGGGCGGAACTGGTTCACCGCATCCTGCGAGTTCTTCGCCATGAAGACCTGGCCGCCGAGGCCCACGAAGGCCTGGTCGGCCGTGCCGTGGCCGTAGTGCTCGAAGCGCTGGCGGTAGTAGTTCACCAGGCGCTGGAAGTGCTCCTTCGGCCAGAAGATGTGGTTCGCGAAGAAGCCGTCGCCGTAGTAGGCGGCCTGCTCGGCGATCTCGGGGCTGCGGATCGAGCCGTGCCAGACGAACGGCGCCACGCCGTCGAGGGGGCGCGGGGTGCTGGTGAAGCCCTGCAGCGGCGTGCGGAAGTTGCCCTCCCAGTCGACGACCTGCTCGTCCCAGAGGCGGCGCAGCAGGGCGTAGTTCTCGATGGCGAGCGGGATGCCCTGACGGATGTCCTTGCCGAACCACGGGTACACCGGGCCGGTGTTGCCGCGGCCCATCATCATGTCGACGCGGCCGTCGGCCACGTGCTGCAGCATCGCGTAGTCCTCGGCGATCTTCACCGGGTCGTTGGTGGTGATGAGGGTCGTCGCGGTGCTCAGCAGGAGCTTCTCGGTCTTGGCGGCGACGTAACCGAGCATCGTGGTGGGGCTCGAGGGCACGAAGGGCTCGTTGTGGTGCTCACCGAGGGCGAAGACGTCGAGCCCGACCTCCTCGGCCTTCTGCGCGATGGTCAGGATGGCCTTGATGCGCTCGTTCTCGGTGGGGGTGCTGTTGTTCGTCGGGTCGGTGGTGACGTCTCCGACGGTGAAGATTCCGAACTGCATGTTCTCTCAACCTCGCTGCTTGCGGCTCACGCCGCCCTCTCCATTTCCATGCATTTGCATGAACATCGAGTACAACAACCGACGCGCGAGTCTATTCCCGCCCCTCGATCCGGACGCGTCAGGGGGTCGCTCGCACACGACGAACGGGCCGCCATCCCGGAGGATGACGGCCCGTCTGAAGGAAACGCGAGGGCTACGAAGAGCTAGCGGCGCAGGCCGAGTCGCTCGATGAGCGAACGGTAGCGGTCGATGTCGATGTCCTGGAGGTAGCCCAGGAGACGACGACGCTGGCCCACGAGCAGCAGCAGGCCACGACGCGAGTGGTGGTCGTGCTTGTGCTCCTTGAGGTGCTCGGTGAGATCCTTGATCCGCTTGGTCAGGATCGCGACCTGGACCTCGGGGGATCCGGTGTCACCGGGGTGGGTTGCGTACTCTTCGATGATCGCCTTCTTGACGTCTGCTTCGAGTGCCATAGATGGGATCCCCTTTCTCTCGTTGCGCGGTGCCAGGCAGCCGGATGCTGTGGCTCTCTTTATCCGCGGCCGTCTTCACGGCAACCTGAAGAGCTTACCAGAAACACCGTCGTAACATTCGGGCCGCCGAATCGTCTCCGCGGCGGGAAGAGACCATAGTGAAAGGGCGTTATCAGTTCGCGGAACGGAAACAACATGACATCGACCACCAGCACCCTCCCCCTCCTCGACTTCTCCCGCCTCGCCCAGGGCGACGCCGAGGCCGAGGCCTTCCGCACCGAGCTGCGCGAGGCCACCCACGACTACGGCTTCTTCTACCTCGTGGGCCACGGCGTGCCGCAGGAGCTGATCGACCGGGTGATGACGACGGCCCGCCGCTTCTTCGACCTGCCCGAGGCCGACAAGCTCGCCATCGAGAACCTGCAGAGCCCGCATTTCCGCGGCTACACCCGCGTGGGCGGCGAGCTCACCCAGGGCAAGATCGACTGGCGCGAGCAGATCGACATCGGCGTGGAGCGACCGGCGGTCGAACGCACCCCGGCGACCCCCGACTACATGCGCCTCGACGGCCCCAACCAGTGGCCCGCCGCTCTGCCCGAGCTGCAGGAGGTCGTCACCGAGTGGTACGACGAGCTCACTCGGGTGAGCCTCACCCTCCTGCGCGAGTGGGCGCTCTCGCTCGGCGCCGACGAGCACGTCTTCGACGCCGCCTTCGCCGAACGCCCCTCCACCCTCATCAAGATCGTGCGCTACCCGGGCAAGAGCGACCCCGAGCCCAAGCAGGGCGTCGGCGCCCACAAGGACTCGGGGGTGCTCACCCTGCTCCTCGTCGAACCGGGCAAGGGCGGCCTGCAGGTGGAGAAGGACGGCGAGTGGATCGACGCGCCGCCGATCGACGGTGCCTTCGTGGTGAACATCGGTGAGCTGCTGGAGGTCGCGACCGACGGCTACCTCAAGGCCACCGTGCACCGGGTGATCTCCCCGCGCATCGGCGACGACCGCATCTCCATCCCCTTCTTCTACGCGCCCGCCCTCGACGCCACCATCCCGGTGCTCGAGCTCCCCGCCGACCTCAAGGCAGAGACCCGCGGCATCACCGCCGACCCCGGCNACCCGATCTTCACCACCTACGGTGAGAACGCGTTGAAGAGCCGGCTGCGCGCGCATCCGGATGTCGCGGCCCGCCACCACTCCGACCTGGTCGAGAAGATCGCGGCAGCCACCGCACAGAACAACCAGGCGTGAGCGACCCGGCACCAGCACCCGACCAGGCGGCGGCGAGCGAACCCGCCCGCCGCCGCAACCCCTTCGCCGACCTCACCCCGCTGCGCGCGAGCCCGGCGTTCGCGCGCCTGTGGGCGGGGCAGGCGATCTCGGGCATCGGCAGTCAGATGACCATCGTGGCGGTCGGTCTCGACATCTACCGCCTCACCGAGTCGACCCTCGCGGTCTCCGGGGTCGCCTTGTTCGCGCTCGTGCCGATGATCGTGTTCGGCCTGTACGGCGGCATGCTGGCGGATGCGTTCGACCGCCGCCTGGTGGCCCTCATCGCCGCCATCGTGGCGTGGTCGTCCACCGCCGCCATCGCCGTGCTGGCCTGGACCGGCGCCGACAGCGTCGCGGCGCTCTACGCCCTCTCCACGCTCAACGCGGTCGCCGCCACCGTCATCACCACCACCCGCTCGGCGATCTTCCCGCGGCTGCTCCCGCGCGAGCTCCTGCCCGCCGCGGCCGCGCTCAACGGCATCACCTTCGGCATCATGGTGACGGTGGGCCCGGCCCTCGCCGGCGTGCTCGTGGCCACCGTGGGCTTCGGCTGGACCTACTCCGTCGACGTCGTGCTCTTCGTCGCCGCGTTCCTCGGCATCGCCGCGCTCCCCCGCATCCTCCCCGAGGGTGAGGTGCACCGGCCGGGGCTCGAGTCGCTGCGGCACGGCTTCGCGTTCCTGAAGCGCGCCCCGAACATCCGTGCCTCCTTCCTCATCGACATCGCGGCGATGACCTTCGGGCAACCGCGCGTGCTCTTCCCGGCGATCGGCGCCCTGGTGCTCGGCGGTGGGGCGATCACCGTGGGCATCCTCACCGCGGGCTACGCGATCGGCTCCACACTCACCGGTGTCTTCTCGGGCCGGCTCGGGCACGTGCGCATGCAGGGCCGCGCCATCGCGCACGCCGTTCAGGTCTACGGCGGGTTCATCGTGGCGTTCGGTGTGGTCGTGCTCGTCGCATCCGCCGCCCGGATGCCCGTGACGCAGGACATCGCCGACGCGAACCTGCCCGCGCTCGCGCTGGCCGCGCTCGCCCTGATCGGCGCGGGCGCCTCCGACGAGGTGAGCGCCATCTACCGCGGCACCATGCTGCAGACGGCGGTTCCGGACAACATGCGCGGCCGGCTGCAGGGCGTCTTCACCGTCGTGGTCACGGGCGGCCCGCGAATCGGCGACCTCTACGTCGGCGCGCTCTCGGTGTTCGCGGCGCTGTGGTTCCCGCCGGTGCTCGGCGGCCTGGTGATCGTGGCCGCGGCCACGCTCATCCTGCGGCTCGTGCACTCGTTCCGCGCCTACGACGCCGCCGACCCGAAGCCGTAGCAGCGGCGCCCCACCGGGTTACCGGGCGGTCGCGCCGGCCCGCACCGCCCCACCGGGGTGCCGCTCGGGCAGCAACGCACCGCGCCCCTCGAACAGCCGTTCGCGCAACGTCTCGCCCGGGGTGTAGGCGGTGCGGTAGCGGCCGCGCTTCTGGAGCTCGGGCACGACGAGCTCGACGAAGTCCTCGAAGGTGCCCGGTGAGAGGTACTGCACGAGGTTGAACCCGTCGAGGCCGATCGAGTCGGCGAGCTCCTCGATGCGGTCGGCCACCTGCGTGGGTGTGCCGTACACGAAGAACGGGTCCTGGAACGGGTCGTCGTAGTAGTCGACCACGCTCTGCACGGTCTTGTCGGCGAACGCCGACTCCATCGACTGCACGTGGTCGCGCGCCTTGTACTCGATGTACTCGGCGGCGCCGAGCCGGGAGAGGTCGATGCCCGATCCCCCGCCGAAGTGCACCAGGTAGCCCACCACGTCGCGGTAGGACAGGAGGTCGTCGAGCTTCTGCTTCACCTCGGCCTCGGTCTCGGCGACGACGACGTTGAGCCCGATCAGGAAGCGGATGTCGTCCTCCCGCCGCCCGAGCGACACCGCGAGCTCCTTCACGTCGCCGATGACCTTCCGCGCCTGCTCCGGCGTGCGGGCGCCCACGAAGATGGCCTCGGCATGGCGGGCGGCGAACACGCGCCCGCGATCGGATGCGCCGGCCTGGTAGATGACCGGTGTGCGCTGCGGCGATGGCTCGGACAGGTGCGGCCCGGCCACGGTGAAGAACCGCCCCTCGTGGTCGATCTGACGCACCTTCTGCGGGTCGGTGTACCGGTTCGCCGCGGCATCGCGCACCACCGCGTCGGCCTCCCACGAGCTCTCCCAGAGCTTGTACGAGACCTCGAGGAACTCCTCGGCCAGGTCGTAGCGGTCGTCGTGCTTGACCTGGTTGCTGAGACCGAAGTTGCGCGCCGCATCCGGCAGGTAGCCGGTGACGACGTTCCAGGCGACCCGCCCTCCGGTGAGGTGGTCGAGCGTGCTGAAACGTCGCGCATTCGGGAAGGGCTGCTCGTAGGTGGTGGTGAACGTCACGGCGAAGCCGAGGTTCGAGGTCACCGCCGCCATGGCCGGCACCAGCAGGAACGGGTCGTTGTTGGGTGTCTGCAGACCACGGACGACCGCGGGTTCGCGACTGCCCTCGTAGACGTCGTAGGTGCCCACGACGTCGGCGAGGAAGATCGCGTCGAACAGCCCGCGCTCGAGGAGCTTCGCGGTGTCGGTCCAGTACGACAGCTCGGTGTAACGGTGCCGGTTGTTCTGCGGGTGCCGCCACAGCCCGTGGTTGATGTGGCTCGGCGTGTTCATCTCGAATCCGTTGAAGTGCAGCTCTGTGCTCATGCGGTCACTCTCGGCTGCGCTCCGGTGGCACCGCAAGCCGGCCGTAACACGCCGCAAAACAGTTACGCCGGGCGTCGTCATGTGACGCCGGCGGGTTTCGGCGCCCCCGTGCATCCGCCTACCGTCTGAGCATCCCAACCCCTCGAGCTTGCGTTCAGGAGAACCGCGCCATGCCCCAGAAACTCTCGATCGTCCCGATCGCGGCCCTCGCCGTCGCAGCCCTCGCCCTCGCCGGCTGCTCGGCGGGAGCGTCGGCCGGCCCCGCCACCGACGCACCGCGGGTCACGGGCGGCACCATCGTCTACGGCCACCAGCAGGAGCCGGCGTGCGTCTTCGGCGGCTGGATCGAGCAGGCCTACCTCTCGCAGCAGGTGCTCGACAGCCTCGTCTCGCTCGACGC
>BADC01001062.1 GCA_000333435.1 Corynebacterium-like bacterium B27
GTCGCGGAACGGGTCGCAATGATCGGCCACAGCCTCGACGCGCTCGACCGGGCGCGCTGACCGAGGCCGCATCCGTGCGTATCGTCGACGTGAGAACGGTCCTGCTGACCGGGCCGTGCACCGACGATCCCTGGCTGTCGGTCTTCAAGCAGACCAGAACCGTCGCGCTCGTGGAGATCGAGACCGACAGCGGGGAGACCGGACTCGGCGAGACCTACGCCGGGTACTTCTTCCCGGAATCGGTGCCGCTCGTGGTGTCGTATCTCGCGCCCGTACTGCTGGCGCTCGACGAGTTCGAGCCCGACACCCTCGACGTGCCGCAGGCGCTAGCCCGCATGCGCACCTGCTTCCAGTACTGGGGGCGCGTCGGGCTGGGCGCGGGCGTACTCGCCGGTATCGAGGGGGCGCTGTGGGACCTGGCCGGGAAACTGCTGGAGCTGCCGGTGCACCGGCTGTTCTCGTCGGATGCTCCGGCGCGGTTGCCCGCCTACGCGACCGGCGGCCCCTCGCCCTGGCCGAAGGACGACCTCCTGCGGAAGGTCGACTTCTACCGCGGACTCGGTTTCGCGGCGGTCAAAGTCAGCACCGGGTACCTCGACGCGGACACCCGCGCGGAGGTGACGGCACCCGGTGTGGCCGCCGCCGAGTGGGAGGCCGAGAAGGTGTCGCTGCTCCGCGCCGAGTTCGGCTCCGAGTTCGGCGTGCTGCTGGACGGGCACATGGGACACCGGGAGGGTGCTGCGCGCTGGGATCTGGCGACCGCATCCGCCGTGCTGTCGTCGCTGGAACCGCTCGGTCTCGTCCTCCTCGAGGAGCCGCTCGCCTACGACGACCCGGATGCCTACGCCGAACTCTCGGCGTCGAGCCCGGTACCCATGGCGGGGGGCGAACAACTCTCGACCTACCGGGAGTTCGCGCTCTACGCCGACCGGCAGGCCTTCACCGTCGCCCAGCCGGATGCGGCCTGGCTCGGCATCGAAGGCTTTCTGCGGGTGGCCGATCGCTTCGCCGTCGACGGTGCCGGCGTCGCCCCGCACTGCTGGTCGGGCGGAGTCGGCTACCTGCAGAACATCCACGCCGCCTTCGCCGCGCCGAACACCGGCATCGTCGAACTGCCGCCCGCTGCCGGACCCCTGCACACGGAGCTGTGGGGCGACAACGTGCGGCTGGAGGACGGGCTGCTCGTGCGGCCCGATGAGCCGGGTCTCGGGGCCCGCCTGACCGATGCCACCCGCGCCGCGTATCCGTTCCGGCCCGGCGCGGAGGAGTTCGCCAGCGTCCCCGGCAAGCTGATGCGGAGTTGAGGATGCCCGTTCCCGACCACGTGGTGCTCGCCCAGCCGGGCGCGGCCGAGCGCCTCCCTGCCCTCCGGGCCCGGCATGCGGAGATCACCTGGACAGTGCTGCCGCCCGCGGAGCCCGGCTGGCAGCTCGACCCCGGCCTCGCCCGGCGTGCGACGGTGCTGTTCGCCGACCTCCCGCCCGTCGCTGCGCACACCATGTCGGCCCTGCGCTGGCTGCAACTCGGGTCGCACGGCTACGCCCAGCTTGCCGGGACGGGCCTGCCCGCCGAGGTGGCGGTCACCAACGGCAGTGGCGTCAACGGCATCCCGATCGCGCAATGGTGCGTGCTGATGCTGCTCGCGCTCGCACGAGACCTGCCGGGCATGCTCGACGCCCAGCGGGCGCGGCGCTGGGATCGCTCGGCGCGCTTCCAGACCGAGGTGACGGGGCGTCGGGTCGGCATCCTCGGCTACGGCGACGTCGGCCGGGAGGTGGCTCGCCAGATGCAGGCGCTGGGCCTGGAGGTGTGGGTGATGGCCCGGAGCGGATCCGCTCACGAGCGGCCGCGATTCGAGCCCCGGCCCGCGCATCCCGAGCCCGTCCTGCCCGAGCGCCGGTTCGCGTTCGACGAGGCCGAGGAGTTCTACCGCGGGGTGGACGTCCTGATCGTGGCGCTGCCGATCGCCTCCGGCACCGTCGCGCTCGTCGACCGAACCGCGCTGTCGTGGCTGCGGCCGGGAGCGCTCCTGCTCAATCCCGCCCGGGCCGGGGTGGTCGAGGAGCGCGCGCTGGTCGACGCTCTGCGCTCCGGTCGGCTCGGCGGCGCCGCCCTCGACGACCACTACCGGCAGCCGATGCCGCCCGACGACCCGTTCTTCGGGCTGCCGGGCACCATCGTCACGTCCCACATCTCCGGCTCGACGGGCAGCAGCTTCTACGAGGACCGCATCTGGCAGCTGTTCGGCGAGAACCTCGACCGTCACCTCGGGGGCGCGCCCCTGCTCAACCGCATCCGCCCCGACGACCTCGAATTGGATCGACCATGACCCGCAGCACGGCTACCGGCCAGGCACTTCTGTTCCACAACGACCATCGCGTCGAGGTCGTCGAGTTCGAGGTGCCGAGCCCGCGAGCGGGGCAGGTGCTCGTGCAGACGGAGTACACGCACGTGAGCGCCGGCACCGAGATGAATTTCTTCCGCCTGAATCCGGCCGACGGGCCGCCGGTGGCCGAGAAGCTCGGCTACATGCAGGTGGGAGTCGTCGCGGCGGTGGGCGCCGGCGTCGAGGGCTTCACCGAAGGCGACCGGGTGGTGACCAACGCCTTCCACCAGAGTCACTGGCTCGTCGACCTCGACCCTGCGGCGGGCGGCCCGAACGGCACCGGCTACATCGAGAAGGTGCCCGAGGGGGTCGCGGGCGAGCAGGCGGGCTTCATCACCCTCGGCGACGTCGCCCTGCACGGACTGCGCCGGGCGCAGCCGCAGATCGACGAGTCGGCGGCGGTGATCGGCTGCGGCATGGTGGGTCAGCTCGTCATCCAGCTCGCGCGGGTCGCCGGGATGCACCCGATCGTGGCGGTGGACGTCGTCGCCACCCGGCTCGAACGCGCCGGCACGAGCGGGGCCACTCACCTCGTCGACTCCGGCGCCGAGGACATGGTGGCCGCGGTGCGCTCCGCCACGGGCGGCGCGGGTGCCGAGACCGTGTTCCCGTGTGCGCCGGTGCCCGCCATCCTGCAGCCGGCGCTCGAGATGGCAGCCAAACGCGGCACCGTGTCGCTCGTCGCGAGCATCCCGGGCACCGCAGAGATCCAGCTGCAGGCCGAGCTGCTGCGCAACGAGCTCAGCATCATCGGCACCTATGAGGCCGACATGATGGTGCCATCCGTCTACTGGCCGTGGACCCGGCCTCGCAACCGCCGCGCCGTGCTGCGCCTGCTGCAGGAGGGCCGGCTGTCGTTCGAGCACCTCATCACCCACGTCGTGCCGTACACCGATGCGGAGCGGATGTTCGCCACCATGCACGAGCCGGGAAGCGACTGGATGGGCGTCGTCTTCGACTGGCGCTGAGCATCCGGCCCCCGCCCGGCCACCTCCGACCCGACCGACAGCAAAGGATGACCGCATGACCGTCGATGTGCACGCACACCTGCACCACCACCACGAGGACTTCACCGACACCTTCCGCACCGAATCGCGCCGCGCTCACCCCGACGGAGCGGAGGTCGACCTGACGGTGCACTGGGAGGCCTACCGGGCCGGAGCCCCCGCCGACACGGTGTCGATCGTCTTCGGCGGCAAGGCCCGCCGTGCCGGGATCTGGGTCGACGACGCGAAGATCGCCGCGCTCGCCGAGCAGTACCCGCAGAGCGTCGTCGGCTTCATGAGCCTCGACCCCACCCAGCCCGGCTGGCAGGAGATGCTGCGCCACGGACATCAGGAACTCGGCCTTCGAGGGATCAAGCTGATGCCGATGTACGCCGGATTCGATCCGAGCGATGCCGCGATCGACGACCTCTTCGCCTACGCGGAGGCCAACGGCCTGCCGATCGTCGCCCACACCGGCACCACCTTCATCTCCCAGGCGCCACTGGAGTACGCCCGGCCCGTGCACTTCGATGAGGTGGCGATGCGGCATCCGGAGCTGCGGCTTGTGCTCGCACACCTCAGCCACCCGTACGAGGGCGAGTGCATCGCCATGATCCGCAAGCACGCCAACGTCTACGCCGACCTGTCGGCCCTGTACTACCGGCCGTTCCAGCTGTGGCACTCGCTGCGCCTGGTGCAGGATTACGGGGTGTGGCACAAGGTGCTGTTCGGCTCGGACTACCCCTTCGCCACGGTGAACGACACCATCGAGGGTCTGCGCCGGCTCGCGGCGCTCCCCGGCATCCCCGGCCTCGACCCCCTCGACCCCGCCGGCATCGAGGGCATCATCGCCCGCGACGCCCTCACCCTCCTCGGCCTCGCGCTCGACCGCTCGTAGGGCGGACGGGACTTGAACCCGTGACCGACGGATTATGAGTCCGCTGCTCTAACCAGCTGAGCTACCGCCCCGCGCGCTCCGCCGTGAAGCACGAGGAGCGCGTGACTACGATACCGCGGGTTACGCGTGCTCCTCGGCAGCGGGCGGCGCCACCACCGGATCGGTGACCGGCTCGCCCCGATAGAGGTGCTCGAAGGTGGTGAGGGTGCGCTGGATGTCGTGGGCCGCCACGATCGAGAGCGACTCGCGCTTCAGCACGTCGAGCTCCTCCTGCGGCAGGCGCAGGATGTGCTCCAGCCGGTCGGCGAGCTGCTGCGCGTTGCCCGGCTCGAACAGGAACCCGTTCTTGCCGTCGTGCACGAGGTGCGGCAACGCCATCGCGTCGGCGGCGACGACCGGCAGACCGCTCGCCATCGCCTCCATGGTGGCGATGCTCTGCAACTCGGCGATGGAGGGCATCGCGAACACCGTCGCGCGCGTGTACGCCTTCCGCAGTTCGTCCTCGCTCACGTAGCCGGTGAAGGTGACCCGGTCGCCGAGTCCGAGCTGCTGCGCCATGGTCTGCAGGTTGCGCAGCTGGTCGCCGCCACCGACGATCTCGACCTTCGTGTCGAGGTCGGCGGGCAGCAGCTGCACCGCCTTCAGCAGCACGTCGATCTGCTTCTCGCCGGCCACCCGGCCCACGAACAGCACCCGGTTCTCGCGGCGCGGCGTGAAATCGGGCACGTAGTTGTCGACGTTGATGCCGCAGGAGATCGCGTAGACGTTGCCGATGCCGGTGGCCTTCTCGAAGAAGTCGGCGGCTCGGCGGGTGGGTGCGGTCACCGCATCCGCCCGGATGAAGGAGCGGCGCGCCGCGGCCCAGGCCAGCCCGATCGCCCAATTCTGCAGGAACTTCGGGATGATGACGGTGAACGCCATCATGTTCTCGGGCATCACATGGTTGGTGCCGATGATGCGGATGCCCCGCTTCTCGGCCTCGGTCGACACACCGCGGCCCACGATGATGTGCGACTGGAAGTGCACCACGTCGGGTTTGATCTCGTCGATGATGCGGGCGCTGTTCTGCTTGATGCGCCACGGCAACGCGAAGGTCAGCCAGTCGTGCGGGTACCAGCGCCAGCTGTACAGCCGGTGCACCGTGACCTTCTGGCCGTCGTACTCCTCGACGTGGGCACCCACCGGCAGCTTGGCCGAGGGGGCGACCACGTGCACGTCGTGCCCGCGGGAGGCAAGGCCCGAGGCGAGGTGCTCGGCGAAGCGCGCCGACCCGTTCACGTCGGGCGAGAAGGTGTCGGCGCCGATCAGGATCCGCAGAGGCCGGTTCGTCGCGCCGGGCGCCTGGGGCGCATCCGTTCGATCGTGCGGATCTCGGGAGTCTGTCAAACCGTGTCTCTCTGCTCGTGTCCGATGGCGTCGCTCATGGCTCGGCCCGTTCGCTCGCTCTGAAAGAACTTACCTTAGCGCTGGGCCTGGGGGTGATAACGCGCCAGGCCGAACACTCCCAGGATGGCCACCAGACCGAACGCGAGGAAGGCGAAGATGGCCCACAGCGGAGCCTGCGAGGCCTCGCCCAGCACGATGATGCCGATGGCCACCGCCACCAGGGGGTCGATCACGGTGAGCCCCGCGATGACGAGATCGGGCGGGCCGGAGGCGTAGGCGTTCTGCACGAAGTACCCGCCGAGCGCGGCCGCGGCGAGCAGGCCCGCCAGCGCCAGCACGGTCAGCCACTCGAAGTGGGCTTGGAAGATGCGGCTGATGACGACCTTCGCGAGCGTGGCCACGAATCCGTACAGCACCCCCGCGCCGACGATGTAGGCGATGGCCTTGAACCGTTTGCGCAGCAGCGCGAAGGTCGCCCCGAACAGCGCCAGCACCACGCCCAGGATGATGAGGATGGTGATGAGGTTCGCCGTGGTCACCGGTTTGTCGACCGCCGTGAACGCCGCCACCAGCACGAACGCTCCCACACCGCCGACGCACAGCACGATGGAGATGACCGAGCTGCGGTTGAGGTTGACGTGACTGATGCGGGAGTTGAGCACGGCCGTGATGACGAGCGCCACCGCCCCGAGCGGCTGCACCACGATGATGGGCGAGAAGCCGAGGCTGGTGAGCTGGAAGACGATCGCGAGCCCGAGCATGAGCGTGCCGATGACCCAGGAGGGGCGGCCGAGCAGCGCCATCAGCTGGCGGACGCTCAGCCCCTTGTCGGCGTCGTGCGTGTTCGCCTCGACCTTCGCCACTCCGCGGTGCTGGAACTGCGCGCCGAGGCTGAGGAAGATCGCGCCCACCAGGGCGATCGGGATGCCGATGAACTGCTTCGGATCGAGTGCGATCGGGTCGCTGAGCTCGAACAGTCCAGGAGGCACTCATCGACAGTACCCCGGAAGGCCCGCCGTTAGGCTTAGCGAATGGCCGTTCTCCCGATTCGGATCTCCGGAGATCCCGTTCTGCACTCCCCCGCCGCCCCCGTCGGCCAGATCGACGACGAGCTCCGCCGGCTCGTGGGCGACATGTACGAGACGATGGATGCGGCACCCGGCGTGGGCCTCGCCGGACCGCAGGTGGGGGTGCCGCTGCGCCTGTTCGTCTACAGCTGGACCGATGACGACGACGTGCTGCACCGGGGGGTCGCCATCAATCCGCACCTGTTCATCACGCCTACTTCGGTGGAGCCGGCCGACCCCGACACCGAGTCGGAGGGCTGCCTCTCCTTCCCCGGGCCCCGCTTCCCGCTCACACGGGGTGCGGCCGCCATCCTGCGGGCGACCGACCTCGACGGCAGTGACTACGAGATCGAGGCGGACGGCTGGCTCGCCCGTATCTTCCAGCACGAGTTCGACCACCTCGACGGGCTGCTCTACGTCGACCGCCTCGACCACCACTACGAGCGCGCCGTGGCGAAGATCACGCGCAAGCGCGGCTGGGGCGTGCCGGGCAACGCGTGGCTTCCCGGCGTCGACGACCTCGACGCCTGAGCGCAGGCGTGCTTCCCGCGCCGGTCAGGTGAGGGCGCGGATGAGGGCGGCGACAGCCGCCGCCGCGATGACCACCACCACGAACGGCACCCGGAGCGCGTAGAGGCCGGCGGCGACGAGAACGGCGGGCACCCGCGCGTCGACCTGGATCGACTGGCCGGCCCCGAGGGTCTGCACCGCGATGAGGGCGGCGAGGAGCGCGACCGTGAGCAGGTTCGCGATGCGGGCGACGGTCGGATGCTCGAACGCCCGCGGCGGGATGAGGTAGCCGGCGACCTTCAGCGCCACGCAGATCACCGAGGCGAGGATGACGATGTTCCAGGCGCTCATGAGTCGTCTCCCGACTCGGCGCGCTTCTTCGTGCCGAGCAGATCGAACGCACCGACCACGACCGCGACGACGGCCGCGACGAGCACCGGCAGGCCCGGCGTCAGCACGGGGGTGAGCAGGGTCGCGACGAACGCGGCGCCCACGGCGACGGCCTGCGTCTGCCGCGCCTTCAGCCGTGGCCAGAGCAGGCCGAGGAAGGCGGCGGCCGCCGCCGCATCCAGCCCGTACGCGCTCACGTCGCCGAGCAGGTCGCCGATCAGGGCACCGATGAGCGTGGTGAGGTTCCAGCCGAGGTAGATGGCGATTCCGGTGGCCCAGAAGCCGACCCGCTGCGCGGCCGGAGTGCGCTGCGCCGTGGCGACGGCGACCGACTCGTCGATCGTCAGCTGAGCGGCGGCAGCGCGCTTCAGGAAACCCTTCCCGATCACGGGCGACATGCGGATGGAGTAGAACACGTTCCGGGTGCCGAGCAATGCCGCGCTCGTGATCGCTGATGGCCCCGCGGTGAGCCCGCCGGAAGCGAGCACCCCGATCAGTGCGAACTGCGACCCACCCGTGAACATCACCAGGCTGAGGAAGCAGGTCTGCCAGATGTCCAGGCCGGACAACGTGGCCAGAGCGCCGAACGAGACGCCGTACGCCGCCGTGGCGAGACCCACCGCCAATGCTGCCCGCAGCGCCGCCCGCTCCTCCGGGGTTCGACGGGAGGTGCGAGGCATCATCCGATGATGCCAGACACCGACGAGACTGGGAAAACAACCCCTGTTGCCTGAATCGGCCGCCGCGTACTGTCGATCGCGGGGAAACAGGGAGAGCAGGCGTCGATGCCGAGGGAACACCAGTACACACGCGTGATCCACCACCATGGCCGCACGTACTTCGCCACGACGACCATGTCCGAGATCTTCGTGGCGCACGCGCGCGACATCGCCGAACGGGGCGACACCGAGCTGGTTCCGCTCCTGCACAAGGGCGGGGTCGACCTGCTGCTGATCGGGCCCACCACCCGGTATGCGGTGGCCGAGATCGAGGTGGGATCGGCACTCGACGCGGCAGCGGCGGCCGCCCCTGGCGCGGCTGCACCCGACGCCTCCGTGGTCGCCGCACCGCCCTCGCTTCCCGGCCGTGGTGCCGGTACACGGCCGCACCGGATCGCCGGCTGACCGCACGAACTCCGCCCGCATCGCTCGCTGCCGGCCCGCACTCCGCATAGGGTCGGAGTCACGACGGTCATCGGCGCACGGAGGGAGGCGGGTGGACAGCATCGAGCGGTTCGCGTACTACCTCGAGACCGACCTCGGCGAGTGCGCCACCATCTCGCTCGAGCGGGTGCCACAGCACAGCGGAGCCGGGTGGATTCGCATCGACCCCTTCGAGCGTGACGCCCTGCCGCTGGCGATCTTCGCCGGTCGGGACGAGATCCCGTACATCGAGTTCGGCGACGTCGCCGACCACGAGTGCATCGGCAACGCGCGCTTCACCGATGGCACGCCGATCGGCCCGGTGGCCGAACTGGGACTGATGATCTCCGCCGTCGCGCTGCACGGCGCGGCGCTGCACCGTGCTTCGTTCGGGCGGCGCTCACTGCACCTGGGGCGCAGTGGGCCGCCGGCTCGGACGGCGACCGCCCTGCATTCCTGGCCGCCCATCCATGCCGAGCTGGGCGCCATGCTCACATTCATGCAACCGCCCGACTACGCGCTGCTCCGGCCCGGATTCCTGCGCGTCCCCGCTCGCCGACCGAAGCCGCTGAGACGCAGCCCGCGCGAAACGGGAACCCTGGGCACCGGCGGCATGAAAAAAGGCCCCGCGGGTGGAGCCGCGAGGCCTTCGCTCCCCGACTTGGACTCGAACCAAGAACCTGCCGGTTAACAGCCGGCTGCTCTGCCAATTGAGCTATCGAGGAATGCTGCTGAAACAGCTTCAATACACTATCACTGATTCCGGCCCGCCCCTGACATCGACCGCGGGTCAGTAACCGGCCTGCGGATCCGCCCGGCCCGCGAAGTCCCCCCGGCCGAGGAAGGCTCGCACGTTGTGCCGCACCCGCGCCGCCAAGAGCGGCGCGTTCATCTCCGGCGTGTCGGCCGAGTGTGGCGTGATGATGACGTTCGAACGGCCCCAGAGCGGATGCCCGTCCGGCAGCGGCTCGGGGTCGGTGACGTCTAGGGCCGCTCCTGCGAGCGCTTCGGAGTCGAGGGCGGCGAGCAGAGCATCCGTGTCGACCAATCCGCCGCGGGCGACGTTCACGAGGAACGCCGCGGGCTTCAGCAGTGCGAACTCCGCCGGGCCGAGCAGCTTGTCCGTGCCTTCGGTGTGGGCGGCGGCGAGCACCACGAGGTCGGCCTCGGGCAGTACCTCGCCGAGGCGTTCGGTCGTGACGGTGCGACGCGCTCCCGGCAGGGGTTCGTCACGCCGGCGCACGACCGTCGCGTCGACGCCGAACGGCTGCAGCAGGCGCAGAAGCTCCACGGCGATGCCGCCCGCACCGACGATCACGACGTTCAGTCCATAGAGCGACCAGCCCGCCTTGGGGCCCCAGGAGGTGGCGCGGATGCGTACGGGCAGGTCACGCAGGAGCGCCAGCGTGAGCAGCAGCACGTGTTCGGCCACCGGTTGCGCGAAGGCGCCCTTCGCGCTCGTCCACACCCGTTTCGGCCGGTCGTGCGCGCGCATCAGTGCGGTGAAGCGGTTCACGCCCGCCCAGGGCAGCTGCACCCAGTCGATCTGCGGATTCGCCTCGAGGATGGCGCCGAGTTCGTCGGCTCCCGTCGGACTCAGCCAGACGATCCCGCGGGTCTCGGGGCCGAGCGGGGCGACCACCGCTCCCGCCTCCTCGGCGGCGCGAACCAGGTGCGGGTCGGTGGTGGGCAGGACCGCGATCGGCCCGGGCTCCGGGCGCTCTTCGGGCGGCAGCGGATCGGCCGCGACGGCCAGCACTTCGCGGTGCCGGCTGCGGTAGGCGGCGCGGGGCATCAGCGCGCCCCGCCCGCGGCGGCGTCGCCGCTCACCCCGCGGCCGCTCGGCGCCCCGTCGCCGTCGGCGTCGGCGTCGGCGTCCACGTCGGCCCAGTCGTCCGCATCGGCCCCGTCGTCGCCGCCGTCCGCGTCGTCGTAGTCGTCCGCATCCTCGCCATCGCCGTCCTCCTCGGGGTCGTCCCCGTACGTCTCCCGGGCGAGGCCCGCGACGTACGGGTGCCGCGGGTCGGACAGCACGTCGTCGATCGGCCCCACGCCCACCACGACGCCCTCGTGGATGACCGCGATGCGGTCGACCGAGCGGCGCAGTGCGTCGAGATCGTGACTGACGATGAGGGCGCTGGCACCGCGGGATCGCTGCAGACCCGCGATGACGTCGACGACGGCGCCGCGCACCGAGACGTCGACACCCGCGGTCGGCTCGTCGGCGATGAGCAGCACCGGGTCGAGGATGAGGCCGCGTGCGATCGCCACCCGTTGGCGCTGCCCGCTCGAGAGTTCGTGCGGCTGCTTCAACATCGACCCGACCGGCAGCAGGAGCGCGTCGACGAGCGTCGCCGCCTTCAAACCCGCCTCGTGCCGGTCGTAGCGCTTGTCGCGGAGGAAGAGCGGTTCGGCGACCAGTTCGGCCACGGTCATGTTCGGGGTGAGGTTCGAGCCGGCGTCCTGCGCCACATAGCCGACCCCCAGCGTGAGCTTGTTCAGCTTGGCGCGTTTGAGTCCGCGCATCTGGAAGCCGAGAACGTCGAGGCTGCCGCCGATGATGCGCGGCGAGTTCTCCTTGGTGCCGCGGATGGCCGCCTGACCCGAGGCCACGTGCGCCAGCGTGGACTTGCCCGACCCGCTGGAGCCGACGAGCCCCACGATCTCGCCCGGCTCGATGGTGAGTGTGAACCCCTTGACCGCCGTGAACGCCGGGCTCACGCTGTGCGCCGGGTACTCGATGGTGACATCGGAGGCGGTGAGCACGTTACGGTCTGCCATGGGATTCGAGCCTATTCGGTTCCCCTCAATCGGCCTGCAAGGCGCGGCGATCGGTCTCGAGTTGCACGAGTTCGCGCTGGATCTGCCGGTAGAGCTCGGGGTTCTCGACCGCGTCGGTGCGCTGGAGACGCCCCTTGACCTCCTCTTTCCGGCGCAGCAGGTGACGCTGGATGAGGTCGCGCGTGATGCGCCGCAGGTAGGTCTCGGGCTGGCGGTCGGGGCGTTCGGGCAACGGAGCGACGGCGAGTTCCTCCACCAGGCGCCGGTACTCCTCAGGCACGTCGCCTTGCACCACCGTCACCCAGTCGGCCCGTTCGAACGAGTCGACGTTCCGCCCGATGGCATCGCGGACGGCCGCGAGCGGCGCGTTGCTGAAACCGCATCCGCTGGCCTGCACCAGGAGGTCGCGCCCGACCACGGTCGGCGCCTGGAGCATCGCCATCAACGCGTCCCGCTCCGTGCGGGCTGCCGTGGTGGCAGGCAGCTGGGTGATGGACACGCTCGGGCGCACCACCGCTGCCGCCGGGGCCTCCGGCAGGGAGGTGACCGAGGCCACGAGCGGGTCCCCGGCGGGGTCGGGATGGCGCCGCGCGAGGGCCTGGCCCTCCGGCCCGCGGCCCACCGCAGCCAGTTCGCGCCCCTCCGCACCGGGCGACGCGGATGCGCCACGCGACCGCGACCCGCTGCTCTCCACCATGCGCCGCACGTCGTCGAGCTTCATCGCGAGCATCTTGGCCAGCTGCCGGGTGTAGGCCGGCCGCAGGGCGGGGTCGCGGATGTCGGCGACGATCGGTGCCGCATCCCGCAGCGCCGCGACCCGGCCCTCGACGGTGTCGAGGTCGTAGGCGGCGAGCTTCTGCTTGATGACGAACTCGAACATCGGCTTCTTGCTCTTGACCAGCCGCCGCACGGCGTCGTCGCCCTTGGCGAGACGGAGGTCGCATGGGTCGAGACCGTCGGGTGCCACGGCGACGTAGGTCTGCGCGGCGAACCGCTGCTCCTCGCTGAACGCGCGGAGCGCGGCCTTCTGGCCCGCCGCATCCGGGTCGAAGGTGAAGACCACCTCGCCGAGACCCGCACTGTCGTCAGAGAGCACACGGCGCATGATCTTGATGTGCTCGACGCCGAACGAGGTGCCGCAGGTGGCGACGGCAGTGGTGACCCCGGCGAGGTGGCATGCCATCACGTCGGTGTACCCCTCGACCACGACCACCTGACGGCTGCGCGCGATGTCGCGTTTGGCCAGATCGAGCCCGTAGAGCACCTGCGCCTTGTGGTAGACGAGGGTCTCGGGGGTGTTGAGGTACTTCGGGCCCTTGTCGTCCTCGAACAGCCGGCGGGCGCCGAAGCCGACGGTCTGCCCGGTCTGATCGCGGATGGGCCAGATCAGCCGCCCGCGGAATCGGTCGTAGGTGCCGCGGTCTCCGGCGCTGAGGAGCCCGGCGTCGGTGAGCTCGCGCTCGGAGAACCCGCGGCCTCGGAGGTGCTTGCCGAGGTTGTCCCACCCCTGGGGCGCGTACCCGATGCCGAAGTGCGCGGCGACGGAGGCGTCGAAGCCGCGTTCACCGAGGAACGAGCGGGCGAGGTCGGCGCCCGGCGCGGTGAGCTGCTCGGCGAAGTACTCGCGTGCGGCCTCGTTCGCGGCGAGCAACCGGGCGCGGTTGCCCTGGTCGACGGCGGCCCCGCCGTCTTCGTAGTGCAGCTGGTAGCCGATCTTCACGGCCAGGCGCTCGACGGCCTCGGCGAAGGTGATGTGATCCATCTGCTGCAGGAACTTGTAGACGTCGCCGCCCTCGCCGCAGCCGAAGCAGTGGTAGAAGCCGACCTGCGGGCGCACGTGGAAGCTCGGCGACCGCTCGTCGTGGAACGGGCACAGCCCCTTGAGCGACCCGGAGCCTGCGCTCTTCAGGGTGACGTAGTCACCCACCACGTCGGCGATGTTGACCCGGGAGCGGACTTCGTCGATGTCGCTCCGACGTATCAGCCCTGCCATCTCTCTAGGATACGTTCCGGCTGTGCACCGGTGTCGCTCGCGTCGCATCCGGCGCCAGCAATCGGGCGTGCCACGCCTCGGCGGTCTGGTCGGTGAGGCTCGCGACCTGGTCGACCACGATGCGCTTGCGCTCGGCGTCGGTGCCGGCATGCTGCCAGTCGTCGGCGAACGCCCGGTCGAGCGAGCGGCCGTCGGACTCCCAGAGGGCGTCGGCGAGTTCGAGCAGCAGGGTGCGCTGCCGCTGGTAGATGGGCTGCCGCGCGTCGTTGCTCATCACGAAGACCGACACGATGCCCTTGAGCGTGGCGATCTCGGCCGCGACCCAGGGTGGCACGACCACATCAGCGCCGTAGCGCGTGATGCTCGTCGCCGGGAACGACTCCCGGGTCGCCCGCGTCGCGGCGCCGGCGAAGCGGCCGATCAACTGGCTGGTGAGGTTCTTCAGCTTCGCGTGCGCCTGCCGCGAGTCGTCCCACTCCGACAGCCACACCTGCAGTGAGTCGAGCCGCTCGAACGCCTCGGTCAGGTCGTCGAGGCTGAACGCCCCGCCGGCGCGGGAATGGATGCTGCGGATGAGCGAGGCGTGGTCGGCCCGCGCACCGAGCACCGGAACGTCGATGTAGCCGTTCAGCACCGCGTCTTCGAAGTCGTGCACGGAGTAGGCGATGTCGTCGGAGAGATCCATCACCTGCGCCTCGACGCAGAGGGTGCGAGCCGGTGCGCCCTGCCGGAGCCAGCTGAACACGGGCACGTCGTCGTCATAGACACCGTACTTCAGGCGACCGCTGGCGTCGGGCACCGGGTCGGAGACCGTCCACGGGTACTTGCAGCTCGCGTCGAGGCTCGCCCGGGTGAGGTTGAGACCGACGCTGCGGCCGCTCTCGTCGACCACCTTCGGCTCGAGCCGGGTGAGGATGCGCAGACTCTGCGCGTTGCCCTCGAACCCGCCGATGTCGCGCGCCCAGTCGTTGAGCGCTCGCTCCCCGTTGTGCCCGAACGGCGGATGCCCGAGGTCGTGCGCGAGGCACGCACTGTCGACCACGTCGGGGTCGAGATCGAGGCTGTTGGCGAGCTCTCGCCCCACCTGGGCCACCTCGAGGGAGTGGGTGAGCCGGTTGCGGGCGAAGTCGGCGACCACGGCCGGGCTCAGCACCTGGGTCTTCGCGGCCAGCCGGCGCAGCGACGAGGAGTGCAGGATGCGCGCGCGGTCGCGCGCGAAGTCGCTGCGCCGGGTGTAATGCTCTTCGGGTAGGAACCGCTCGGCGTCGGCCTCGGAGTAGCCCTTGGTGGGCGTGGCCGTCGAGAGGTTCGGCAGCGGCTCAGCCACCACTGTGCGTCAACTCCGCTGCGGCCAGGTCGACCCGCCCTGCGCTCTCGAGCGTGCGCGACTCGAGCCAGCGGTCGGGCAGCGACGGGTTCTTCGGGCTGCCGGCCCGGCCGCGCGGGCCTTCGGCGTCGGCACCGGGGTACGGCTCGTTCCAGTCGAGCGTGGCCAGGATCTCCTCCATCTGCGCCAGGCTCGTGACGGTGCTGAGCGCGGCCCGCACCTCGTGCCCGGCCGGGTAGCCCTTGAGGTACCAGGCGATGTGCTTGCGGATGTCGCGGCAGGCGTGCCCCTCGTCGCCGAAGAACTCCACCAGCAGCTCGGTGTGCCGGCGCAGCGTGCGGGCCACGTCGCCGAGCGAGGGTGCGGCGCGCAGCGCGTCGGCCTCCGCCGCGCCGAGTTCGCCCGCGCGCACCCGGAACGCGGCCGCCAGATCGCCGAACAGCCACGGCCGCCCGAGGCAGCCGCGGCCGACCACCACGCCGTCGCAGCCGGTCTCATCGACCATGCGCAACGCATCCTCCCCCGACCAGATGTCGCCGTTGCCGAGCACGGGGATGCTCGTGATGGTCTCTTTCAGGCGCGCGATGGCCGACCAGTCGGCGTGCCCGCTGTAGAAGTCGGCCGCGGTGCGGGCGTGCAGCGCGATGGCGCTCACCCCGGCGCCCTCGGCGGCCTTCGCCGCCTCGAGGTAGGTGAGGTGGTCGGTGTCGATGCCTTTGCGCATCTTGACCGTCACCGGGATGTCTCCCGCCGCATCCACCACCGACTCCACGATCTCGCGGAACAGATCGAGCTTCCACGGCAGCGCCGCTCCCCCGCCCTTCTTGGTGACCTTGGGGACGGGGCAGCCGAAGTTCATGTCAATGTGGTCGGTGCGGTCTTCCTCCACCAGGATGCGCGCGGCCGCGGCCATGGTGCCCGGGTCGACCCCGTAGAGCTGGATCGAACGCGGCGTCTCGGACGGGTGGTGCATGATGAGCCGCATCGTCGACTCGTTTCGCTCCACCAGCGCACGGCTCGTGATCATCTCACTGACGTACAGCCCCGCCCCGAACTCCCGGCAGAGCCGGCGGAAGGCGGTGTTCGTGATTCCCGCCATGGGCGCGAGCACCACCGGCACGTCGAGCCGGATCGGGCCGATCGTGAGCCGGTCACCGGGCGTGGTGCCCGCCGATGCGGCGGGCGGTGCTGGGGCGAGGGTTGGAGTGGACATCGGGTCAATTCTCCCAGACGGATGCGGGGGCTGCGTCAAGCACGGGAATCCTGTGGACGAAAGAACGGTTGAATGGCTCTGTGACGGAGAAGAACGGTATCGACCGTGTTCAGCAGGACGCCGAGGCCCGGGGCATCCCGGTGGAGATCGTGGAGCGCCCCGCCGCCGACTCGCTCGAGGGCGCCGCGGCTCTCTTGGGCCTCGCGCCGGGCGACATCCTGAAGAGCCTGGTGGTGAAGCGGCACGACGGCGACTTCCTGTTCGCCCTCATCCCGGGCGACCGACAGATCAGCTGGCCGAAGCTGCGCGCCCTGGTCGGCGTGAACAAGCTCTCGATGCCCCACCAGGACGTCGCCCTGGCAGCCACCGGCTACGAGCGCGGCACGATCACGCCGCTCGGCTCCACCACCGCCTGGCCCGTCTACCTCGACGCCTCGTTCGTCGGCAAACGCGTCGCCATGGGCGCGGGCGCTCACGGCCACAGCGCCTTCGTCGACGCCGACGCCCTGGCCCACGGCCTCGACGCCGTGGTCGCGGACATCTCCGACCCGCTCCCTGCGCGCGGGTAGGCTCGCCGACCCGTCAGTTGCGGTGGGTCTACGGTCGCGAGACCGACCACAACTGACGGCTCGACAAGCGCGCTCAGAGCGCGCAGGCGTCGCCCTCGCAGGCCGCCCCGGCGTCGCCCACGAGCGTGAGCGTCAGCGGCATGCGCGGCAGGATCTGCACCGGCTGGGGGGCAGGCTGCTGCACAGCGGCGGCCGGTGCCGCCTCGCCCGCGGTCACGCGCCGACCTCCGTCTTCTCGTCGGTGACCTGGCGCAGCACCTGGGCGAAGGTCGACGCATCCTGCGCCCCCGACACCCCGTACTTGCCCTCGATCACGAAGAACGGCACGCCCTGGATGCCGTACGCCACCGCCGTCTGCTGATCGGCGCGCACCGCGGCCAGGTACTCGTCCGAACTCAGCGAGCGCACCACGTCGTCGCGGTCGAGACCGATCTCCACGGCCAGGTCGGCCAGGCCCTCGATCGTGCCGACCTGCCGGCCCTCCACGAAGTAGGCCTTCAGCAGCCGCTCCTTCGCCTCCAGCTGCAGCCCACGCGCCTTCGCGTAGTGGATGAGCTGGTGCGCCAGCACCGTGTTCGCGTGCTGCAGGTGGTCGTAGTCGTAGTCGAGGCCCACGGATGCGGCGATGCCGGTCACCCGCTCGAGCATCGGCCCGATCTGCTCCCGCGGGAAACCCTTCGACTCGAGGAAGTCCTCGTGCGTGCCGTGGAAGTCCACCGGCGTGTCGGGCGAGAGCTCGAAGCTGTGGTACTCGATCTCGACCGGCAGAGCGCCGTCTTCCTCGCCGTAGGAGGCGATGCCGTTCTCGAGTTTGCGCTTGCCGATGTAGCACCACGGGCAGGCGATGTCGGACCAGATGTCGATCTTGATGGCGTCACTCACACAAGACGCAACACGCGCATCCGCGATCTCATTCCGTGTTCGAAGGCCTCGACGAAGCCGAATCCGAATCCGAGTCCGAATCCGCCACCGGCGCGTCGACCGCCCCGCCGAACCGCCGGTTGCGCCCGGCGTAGCGCTCGATCGCCTGCCACAGGTCGACCCGGGTGAAGTCGGGCCACAGTCGGTCGAGGAAGACCATCTCGGCGTACGCCGACTGCCAGGGCAGGAAGTTCGAGGTGCGCTGCTCCCCCGACGACCGCACGAACAGGTCGACGTCGGGCAGCTCGGGCACGTACAGGTGCTTCTGGATGAGCTTCTCCGACACCGCCGACGCCCGGATGCGCCCGGCCGCGACGTCGTCGGCGATCGCGCGCACCGCATCCGTGATCTCGGTGCGGCCGCCGTAGTTCACGCACATCGTGAGGGTGAGGGTGGAGTTGCGGGCGGTGAGCCGCTCGGCGAACTGCAGCTCCTTGATGACGGATGCCCAGAGCCGAGGCCGGCGCCCGGCCCAGCGGATGCGCACCCCCCACTCGTTCAGCTGATCGCGCCGGCGGTGCAGCACCTCCCGGTTGAAGCCCATCAGGAAGCGCACCTCATCGGGCGACCGCTTCCAGTTCTCGGTGGAGAAGGCGTAGACCGACACGTGCTTCACGCCGATCTGGATGGCGCCCGCCACCACGTCGAGCAGGGCGGCCTCGCCCGCGCGGTGCCCCTCGATGCGGGTGAGGCCGCGCTGGTTGGCCCAGCGCCCGTTGCCGTCCATCACGATGGCCACGTGCTTCGGCACCGCGGCCGCCGGGATGGCGGGCGGGTGGATGCCTGTCCAGTCCAGCGGGCGGAAGGGCTCGGCAAGTCGGGAGGTCTTGGGCACGGGACTCACTGGGGCTGGACCTTCTTCGTCTGCGACCGTTCGACGTGCTCGAGGGAGCGGAGCCCGCGTTCCAGGTGCCATTGCGTGTACGCGGCCACGATACCGCTCGCGCGCGAGCGGGTCGTCGCCTCCGAGGCGTCGGCCGTCGCCCAGTCGCCCGTGAGGAGGGCGGCGAGCAGCTCGAGGGTGGTGGGGTCGAGGCGCGGCGTGCCGGGCGGGGCGACCTGGTCGCTCACCACCCCGCCGAGCTGCACGACGAAGGCGGAGTGCGGTCCGGCCTCCCCGGTCACCGCGCAGTCGTGGAAGCTCGGCGCCCAGCCCGCCATCGAGAGCGCGCGGAGGAGGTACGAGTCGAGGGTGAGGGTGGGCCCGTGCTCGCCGCGCGCGAGTGAGCGCAGGGCGCCGACGAGCAACAGGTACTGCTGCAGCGACGGCTCCTCCTCAGTGAGCTTGTCGGCGGTCTCGACCATCACGCTGGCCGCGGTGTAGCTGGCGTAGTCGGCGGTGATCTCCGCGCCGTACGAGCCGATCGTGACGGCCTGGGTCACGGTGTCGAGCGAACGCCCCTCGTAGAACTGCACGTCGGCCACCATGAAGGGCTCGAGTCGCGCCCCGAACTTCGAGGCGGTGCGCCGCACCCCGCGCGCGACGGCGCGCACTTTGCCGTGCTGCCGGGTGAGCAGCGTGACGATGCGGTCGGCCTCACCCAATTTGTGGGTGCGCAGCACGACGGCTTCATCTCGGTAAACGGGCACGGTCAATTATCCCGCGCCCAGACGCCGCGATGCCGGAGCGACCCGGCGCCCGCGCGAACGGATGCCGGTGCGCAAAGGCCGGAACCATCAGAAGGCTTCGAACGCCCGCCCGAGCTGCAGCCCGCCCAGGATGATGAAGAGCACGGCCATGATCACGTTGTTGTAGCGGATCAGCGAGGCCTTGGCCGATGCCAGCGGCGCCGCGAGCCGGTGCGACCCGCCCGCGAGCGACAGGGCGATGAGGCCCAGGCTCGACACCGCGGCGAACACGGCCGCGCCCACGAACACGAGCGACCAGGGCATGTCGGCCGCACCGAGCGACGCCCCCGCCGCGATGGCGATCGGAACGTTCTTGATGTTGGCCACACCCAGCAGAAGGCCGAGCCCGGCCGACTTGACGATGCCGAACGACTCCATCGCCGCCAGCCATTTGGGTTCGACGGGCTTCGCACCCTTCTTCGGCCGCTTCTGCCAGCTGCGGAAGGCGAGGTAGAAGAACAGTGCGGCGAACGCGAAGCCGATCACGATGTGGAACACCGTGGCGAAGAACGAGTCGTCCTGGGTGGTGCCCTTCGACCCGGAGGCGAGCGCGAGCGTCAACGCGAAGAACGAGACCGCGAACGCGATCGTGAAGGCCCAGGCGTTGCCGCGCCCGCGCGGCCCGAGCAGCAGGGTGATGACCGCCACGAGCGGCATCGGCGAGATGATCACCGCGAACGCGAGGGGAAGTGCCTCGCCGAGTGCATGCCAGAACATGCCCTCAGCGTAGTGCTCGCCCGCGCCGCGCCCGCGACTCGTCGCAAACCGGGAAAGCCGACGCTTTCAGCTCGGTTTGCGACGAGTCACCGGAGCGGATGCCCGCAAGGGCGCCTGCCCTAGACGGCGGCGAGCTCGCGGTCGGCGTCGCGCACGCGGATCGCGCGATTGACCGCGGACACGACGGCCTTGAGGCTCGCCGTGGAGATGTCGGCATCGATGCCGACGCCCCACAGGCGCGTGCCGTCGACCTGCAGCTCGACGTAGGCGGCCGCCAACGCGTCGCCCGAGGCGCTCAGCGCGTGCTCGACGTAGTCGTAGAGCTTGATCTCGATGCCCTGCTCGCTCATCACGTTGAGGAACGCCGCGATCGGGCCGTTGCCCGTCGCGCTCGTCTCGATGACGTCCTCGCCGACGCGCAACTCGACCTCGAGCGACACCGAGCCCGACAGATCGCTGGCCGTTCGGGTGCGGGTGAGCTCGAAGCGGCCCCACTTGTCCTCGGCGCGGTCGGCCGGCGCCGGCAGGTACTCGTCGTTGAAGATCGACCAGATCTCGTCGCTCGTGACCTCGCCGCCCTCCGCATCCGTCTTCGCCTGCACGACGCCCGAGAACTCGATCTGCAGCTTCCGCGGCAGGTCGAGGGCGTGGTCGGTCTTCAGCAGGTAGGCGACGCCGCCCTTGCCCGACTGCGAGTTGACGCGGATGACCGCCTCGTACGACCGGCCCAGGTCTTTCGGGTCGACCGGCAGGTACGGCACGGCCCAGACCAGCTCATCGACCGATTTGCCCTGGCGCGCCGCGTCGGCCTCCATGGCCTCGAAGCCCTTCTTGATCGCATCCTGGTGTGATCCACTGAACGCGGTGTAGACCAGGTCGCCGGCCCAGGGGCTCCGCTCGTGCACCTTCAGCTGGTTGCAGTACTCGGCGGTGCGGCGCACCTCGTCGAGGTCGCTGAAGTCGATCTGCGGGTCGATGCCCTGGGTGAACAGGTTGATGCCGAGCGCCACCAGGTCGACGTTCCCGGTGCGCTCCCCGTTGCCGAACAGGCACCCCTCGATGCGGTCGGCGCCCGCCAGGTAGCCGAGCTCGGCCGCCGCCACGGCGGTGCCCCGGTCGTTGTGCGGGTGCAGCGAGATGATGACGTTCTCGCGGTGGTTCAGGTGCCGGCCCATCCACTCGATCGAGTCGGCGTAGACGTTGGGCGTCGCCATCTCGACGGTCGACGGCAGGTTGACGATGACCTTGCGCTCGGGCGTCGGCTCGAGGATCTCGAGCACCTGGTTGCAGATGTCGACCGCGAACTCCAGCTCGGTGCCGGTGTAGCTCTCGGGCGAGTACTCGTAGTAGACATCCGTGCCGGGGACCATGCTCTCGAAGGAGCGGCACAGCCGGGCGCCCTCGAGCGCGATGTCGATGATGCCCTGCTTGTCCGTGCGGAACACCACGTCACGCTGCAGGATGCTCGTGGAGTTGTAGAGGTGCACGATCGCCTGCTTGGCGCCTTTGATCGACTCGTAGGTGCGGCGGATGAGGTGCTCCCGCGCCTGCGTCAGCACCTGGATGGTGACGTCGTCGGGGATCGCGTTCTCCTCGATCAGCGAGCGCACGAAGTCGAAGTCGGTCTGGCTCGCGCTCGGGAACCCGACCTCGATCTCCTTGTAGCCCATCTTCACGAGCAGGTCGAACATGATGCGCTTGCGCTCTGGGCTCATCGGTCGATGAGGGCCTGGTTGCCGTCCGCAGGTCGACGGCGCACCAGCGCGGGGCGACCTCGATGTGCTCGCCGGCCAGGTGCGGTCGGGCAGGTCGACGGCGATCTGCTCGTGGTACGGCCGGTACTTGTGGATCGGCATGGCCGATGCGGCCTGATTGTTCTTCATGAGTGCGTTCCTTGCGTTCCTTCGTCAAATGTGGTGGTCAGCCAACAGCAAACTCCGCGACGAGGGAGGCCTGAAAACTAGGACTCGTCGCGGCAGCTAAGAAGGAGCAGACCCGAAAGCACGTTCCGACGATATCACGGCTCCTGGCAGCGCCCGAATTCCTGCGACGCGCGGATGACCCAAGCTCTAAGTAGGAACTACTCATTGGGAGAAGGAAGATATCTTCCTACGCTCGATTTATGATTTCAACTAATTCTCATCTTTCGGAACTGCAGGCTCAAATACTTGAGTCCATTCTCACCCTCGCGGCCCGTGACCTCCCGACACACGGATTCGCGATTGCTAAGGAGATCAGCGACGTCGACCGCGCACGAAAACTGACTGCTCACGGCACCCTGTACAAAGCATTGGGGAAGTTGAGCGAACGCGGCCTGGTGGACTCCGAGTGGATACACGAGCCCGAAGTCACTGAGCGGCCACCACGCCGGGAGTACCACGTCACAGGGCTGGGCGAACGCGTGCTCGACGAAATTCACTCCCGAGCCCGAGCCGATGCTCCGCAATCATTTTTGGTCGTGAACGCATGAAGCGCCGCGCTAACGCGATGCCCAAGCACGCAACACGCATCGTGCTGGCCTGGGCTGGTTTTTACACTCGAGGCATCCCACGGCCGATCGCCGATGAACGCCGACGGGAGATCGCCTCCGATCTCTATGAGCAATCTCACGTCCTCGATGACGATAGATCCACCGCGAAACGCATCTTCGTGCGGGCCGTGCGCGGAGTTCCGGCTGACATAGCCTGGCGGGAACACCAGCTCAATCTCACGGAGAAGCGGCGCCTGTCGCAGGTGCCGGCCGGCAGTGCGTCCATCGCGATCCGTCTCTCGCTGATGCTGACTGCGATCAGCATCGTGGTGGCGATCAGTGGAGCCGTCGCGACGGTCCGCAGTTTCGCGAACGGCAACCCGATGAGCACCTCCGAAATGCCTATGCTGCTACTCGCCAGCACAGTGATTGCTCTCGCAGGGCTACTGCTGGCGCGCCGGCCGTCGTCCCAACTCATCGGATCGATCGTTGTCAGCGTCAGCGTAGTGGCTCTTGGGGCGGCCGTGATCTACGGGATGCCATCTCTAGGCGGCAGCCCGTCCGATATTCTTGCCACGGTCACGATGAGCCTTCCGCGCGGACTCTGGGGTAAGGCGATTCTGATCACCCCCGCCCTGATCCTCGCCAGCGTGCCCCTAGCGCTCGGCATTCGGCTCACCACCCTGCGTCGGATCTGGTCGTCCTAAAGTTTTCATGAGCGGTGTTGACAAGGAAGTCCGCGCCAACACCGCTCATGATGACCGAGGAGGCATGTGGCGACTCGGGTCAAATGCCCTCGACGTCGTGCCTCGCAGCACCAACACAGCCACCTTTCTGCCAGTCGTACGGCGTATTCTCATAATCTCCGCTCAAGGCAAGGCGCACATCCGGCTGCTTTGCCAGTGGAAATGTGCTCATCCACGGGTCTTGAGCTCGGTAGGAATCGGTCATCAGCCAATACGGCGGCTCCCCATAACTTGGGTACCCCGCCGCCGCCATGCAAGCTCTCACCTGGAGTTCGACCTCCCAGCCCTGGCGCGCCGAAGTCCGATCGGCATCACTCCATTCGGACGGGATGTCTAAAGTGGACGCGTCACTGAAGTCGCTCTCCTCGAACCGAGGAAGACGCGCTGGAAACTCAAGCGGGCCGTTCGGTTGCCGACCGATCTGCTCGAGAGCCTGATTGAAACAGACCACCGCACTAGTGCGAAAGAACTGGAACGGTCGCTGGAAGTGCGCGTCCCAATCACTCGGAGGCGGCCCGCTGCTGGCCAGCGCGCCTGAATCGTCATAAGTCTCCTCCCACACCGGGAGGTAGCGGTAAGAATCGATTCCGCGCCGCAGCTGGCACTGTCGTGTGCTCTGTTGAACGGTGACCCATTCGCGCGCATTCTCTTTGTCCGCCTCTGGCCAATCGACCGGGATGACGATCGATATCGGTTCGGGGTCGGCGACCGGGGCAGGCGGCCAACTTGCGTCGTCAGGGGCATTCTTTGCTTCCGAAGCGCCCGGTGCCGAGACCGATCCACTCGACCCAGTCACTTCGGTATCGGCTTGATTGCCCGCGCACGCCGAAAGGGTGGTGATGGCCACAATCAGGACTAGGGCGACGGCAGGCGTTGAAAGACGGTTCATGATTCACCTCGATTATGAGGTTACATCACTTTAGCCGGAAGAGTTCACGGCGAGTCGCTCACGGGGCGACGCGGCCGTTCGCGTCGAACGCCGCCGATGTGAGCGGCATCAACCCCTGCCAGATCGTCTCCATCTTCTCCGCGCACATCTCGATCTCGCGCTGCGGGAAGCTCGGGAACGTGGTGTCGGGGCGCTTCGTGCGCAGCGACAGGAAGTTCATCAGCGATCGCGCGTTCAGGGTGACGTACATCGACGAGTAGATGTTGAGGGGCAGCACGATGCGTGCGACCTCGCGGGCGACGCCGGCCTCGAGCATCCGTTCGTAGGCCTCGAAGGCCGCCGTGCTCGCCGCTTTCACCTCCTCGGCCACGAGTTCGGTCTGCGCCGGCGTGCCGGGCAGGAAGTCGTAGGCGCCGGGCTTCCCGACCTGCACGAGGTTGCGATCCGCACCCGGAACGTAGAACACCGGCCGCAGCTGCCGGTAGCGCCCCGACTCCTCGTTGTAGCTCGCGATGCGGTGGCGCATGAACTCGCGGAAGACGAAGATCGGCGCCTGAACGTAGAAGGTCATCGAGTTGTGCTCGAACGGCGAGCCGTGCCGGTCGCGCATGAGGTAGTTGATGAGCCCGCGATCGCGTTTCGGGTCGGCCTCGGTGCCGGCCTCGGCGGCCTCGAGCGTCTGCTCACCCTGTGTCGACACGCGCGCTGCGAACAGCACGTCGGAGTCGCCGGCACTCGAGCGCACCAGCTCGACGGTCACGTCACTACGGAATTCGATGCTGCGCGGTTCGATCTCGGTCACCCCTTCACGATAGCCGCCGCGCGGCACCGGCAGCGTTCGTAACATTCGTCATGAACGGATGCGCCGGGTCGCCCGGCGCGTAGCCTGCGAGCACCATGAATCCGCTGCTGATCACCGCGTTCCTCCTCGGTCTCGTCGCCGTGAGCACCGTCGCGGGCTTCGCTTGGCGGTCGCGGCAGGGCGCCGCTCGAGTCGTGGCGGAGGCG